>NZ_JBBJLN010000006.1:0-218749 GCF_037658235.1 Yunchengibacter salinarum
GAAATCGAGAACACGTCCTCAACCGGCATCAGGAAAGGCTGGTCCTTGGGGCGATCCGGCGAGGGAATGTACTCATCAACCTGCTTCATCAGCTCAAGGATCTTCTCCTTGCCGATGTTATCGTCACGACCTTCCAGCGCCGCCAGCGCGGAACCCGCAACAATCGGAATGTCGTCGCCAGGGAAATCATACTCGCTCAGAAGCTCGCGCACTTCCAGCTCAACCAGTTCCAGAAGCTCCTCGTCGTCAACCTGATCAACCTTGTTCAGGAAAACAACCATCCCCGGAACACCAACCTGGCGCGCCAGAAGAATGTGCTCCCGCGTCTGCGGCATCGGGCCGTCCGCCGCGTTCACAACCAGAATGGCACCGTCCATCTGCGCCGCGCCCGTGATCATGTTCTTCACATAGTCAGCGTGACCGGGGCAGTCCACGTGTGCATAGTGGCGCGCTTCCGTCTCATACTCAACGTGCGCCGTGGAAATCGTGATACCACGCTCACGCTCCTCAGGCGCCTTGTCAATGTTGTCAAACGCCACCGCAGAGCCCGTGCCGGACTCAGACAGTACCTTCGTAATCGCAGCCGTCAGCGTCGTCTTGCCATGGTCAACGTGACCAATCGTGCCAATGTTCACGTGCGGCTTATTACGTTCAAATTTCTCTTTCGACATTGCCCGTTACCCTTAAGCAAAAGATGAACCCGTGGGGGAGGCACAACAGCCCCGCCAGCCGCAGGCGTTTCTCGTCAGTGCCTCGGCGACGGACCGTCCGCCACCGGCATTCACCGCCCGCCGTTCCCACGGGGGAAACGCCGGCCGAGCCGCCCGGAAGCATGGAGCGGGTGACCGGAATCGAACCGGCACCACCAGCTTGGAAGGCTGGGGCTCTACCGTTGAGCTACACCCGCCTCGTCCGCCACCGGACAAAAGCGCCCCGCCCCGGCCCTGACCGGGGGGAGCCGCTTACGCAACAGGCCCGGCCCCGCTGACATGCGGGCGACCAGGCCGGAGAAATGGTGGAGGGGACAGGATTCGAACCTGTGAAGCCTAAGGCGTCAGATTTACAGTCTGATGGGTTTGACCGCTCCCCAACCCCTCCGAGATCATGTTGCCAAGGCACCTTGCCCGATCGGGGCCGGTCTGCCGCGGTGAGGCCGCAATATGCTGATTGTGACGGCGGTGTCAACAGGGGCGACGGAGACAGAGGCAACTTTTCTCTCCGGCATGGAACAGGCGGGCCGCACGGCGCGGCTTGCGGCGGCGCTGTGCATCGCCTACAGCCTTTGCGGGGGAACAAGGCCCCGCATCATGCACACACACTTGGGGGACCGAACCATGGGCCGCAAATTCACCGACCGAAAGCCCGCCCAGGCGAAAAAGGGCCGGAACGGGCCCGCCAACCGGAAGACCGGGGGGGCGCAGGCCGGGGACCAGCCCGGCGCCCCGCAAGGCACGCCCGCGTCCCGGACAGGGCCGGTACCGGTGCCGCGCGCGCCGGATGGGTATTTCCTGTTCGGGCGCCACAGCGTGGAAGCGGCACTGGCCAACCCGCAACGCGAGATCGTGCGGCTCCATGCCACCGACAAGGCCGCCGCCACCCTCAAGACCGAAGCCGCGCACCTGATGGACAGAATCAAGGACAAGATTCATGCGGGCCAGGATGCTGCCACCCTCAAGGCCGCCTTGCCGGAGGGCGCCCCCCATCAGGGGCTGGTCATGGAGGTGCGGCCCCTGCCCTCACCGCCCCTGGAATCGCTGGCGCCGAAAGGGGCGGCGGATCGGCTGCTGGTGCTGGATCAGGTCACGGACCCGCACAATGTGGGCGCCTGCCTGCGCTCGGCGGCGGCATTCGGCGCCCGCGCCCTGATCACGCCGGATCGGGGCGCGGCACGCGAATCCGGCACGCTGGCCCGCGCCAGCGCCGGGGCGATGGACCGGGTGCCGTGGGTGCGGGTCACCAATCTGGCCCGCGCGCTGGCGACTCTGAAAGAGATGGGGTACTGGTGCGTCGGCCTGGACGGAGACGGCCCGACCACCCTGCCCCACACGCCCACGGATCGCCCGCTGGCGCTGGTCATGGGGGCGGAGGGGCGCGGCCTGCGCCCACTGGTGGCGAAAAACTGCGACCTTCTTGTTCATATTCCGATTGAAGCAACAGTGGAAAGCCTGAACGTCTCCAACGCGGCAGCGGTGGCGCTTTATGCCACGCGCCCCGCCAACGGGCCGGAGAATGAATCATGACCCTCACCGCGCACCCCCTGACCGGCGACGCCATCATCCGCCAGCTTGAACTGGTGCCCCACCCGGAAGGGGGGGCATTATCGCCGCACCTTTGAAATGTCGGACGGCCCCGCCGGGCGCGGCCATATGAGCGCCATTCATTATCTGTTGCGCCGGGGCGAAACGGCCCGGTGGCACCGGATCGACGCGGTGGAACTGTGGCTGTTCCATGGCGGCTGCCCGCTGGTGCTGGAAACGGCCCACGGCGACGAAACCACACAGCGCGCGATTCTGGGGCTGGATCTGGCCAGCGGCCATCGCCCGCAAGCCGCCATTGCCGCGGGCGTGTGGCAGCGTGCCTGGCTCCTGCCGGAAGGCCGGGGCGACTGGTCCCTAATGAGTTGCACCGTGGCACCGGGCTTTACCTTCGATCACTGGGAACTGGCCGGGCCGGATAACGCCTGAGCCCACGGGCCGGACAAAAAACGCCCGGCCAGGGCCGGACGCTTCGTCTGTTCGCCGCCTCTGGGCCACCTCAGGCCGCCCGGCGGCGCAGCTCCACGCTGATGGCCAGCAGGCCCGCGGCCACCACCAGCCCCACATAGAATTGCGGATTGAGGAATGTGGCTTCCCCCATGGCGCCCACCATCACATCGCGAATCCGCAGCAGATCAAGCGGGCTTTCCACGTCCACCCGGAGCGCAATCCGATCCACCCAGCCGCCCAGATGCAGGCTGAAGAAGCGACCGATCACCGCACTGTCAAATATGATCCGCTCAAGAATGCCCAGCACCAGCGGCGGGATCACCGCGAAAAACAGGGGCGATCGGTTGGCAAAGGCGGACATGGCAAGAAACCAGGCCATGACGGGCAATGCCCACAACACCATGTACAGCAGCACCGGCAGGCTGAGAAACCAGCTTCCCACCAGCGAGAGCACCGGCCACAGCACGCCGATCGGCCCGCCCTTGACCAGAAAGCCCAAAGTCAGCACCACCCCGGCGGCCACCTGCCCGGCCATGACCACCACAAGCGCGATCAACGGCGCCACCACTGCCGCCGCTACCAGCTTGGCGGCCACTTCTTCCCAGTCGGATACCGGCATGGATTTCCAGAACAGGATGGACCGGTCCCGCCGCTCTTCATACAGCGCCCCCAACAGGGTGAACATGATGACAAAGGGCAGCACCAGCCAGACCGGTGCGGACAGCCCGTAATAGGCCACAAGGGCGGCGGATTCCACCTTCTCCGGGTTGGCTTCCTGTTCAGCGCTCAGGCGCCCGGCCAGGTCCATGTCATCCACCATGATGGCCATATCGCTGAAGAACAGCGATACCACCGTCAGCAGCAGCATCACGGCCATCAGAATGGCGGGCAGGAACACGAAACCGCCCCGGTGCTCCATGACCTCGCGTTTCAGCAAAGCGGCAAAGCGTTTCATTGCGCGTCTCCTTGTGCGGTCACGCGAACCGACGGATCGGATACGGTGGTGACGAAGATATCGGCCAGCGACAGGCCCCGTACCGTGCCCAGCGGCTCCAGCGCATCGGGGTCCGCGTTTTCGAATGTCATCACGGTGCGGCCAAAGCTGCTGCGCTCCTGAACGGGGCCCAGCGCGCGGGCTTCCGCCTCCCGGTCGGGTGTCACGGCCACCTCGGCAAAGCGCTCGGACAGGCTTTCCATGTCCTGATCCAGCACCTTGCGCCCGTCATGAATGAAGATCACGTCGCTCAGGATGTGCTCCACTTCCTCCACCTGATGGGTGGTGATCAGGATGGTGCGGTCCTCATCGAAATATTCTTCCAGCAGGTTTCGGTAGAACTGCTTGCGGAACACGATATCCAGGCCGAGCGTCGGCTCGTCCAGCACCAGAAGGCGGGCATCAATCGCCATCACGACGGCCAGATGCACCTGCACCACCATGCCCTTGGACAAGGCTTTCACCTTGCGATCCAGCGGGATCTTGGTGCGCGCCAGATAGGTGCGGGCCTTGTCGCGGTCAAAGCGGGGATGCACATCCGCCACATAATCCAGCACCTGGCGCACGGTCATCCATTTGGGCAGCGTGGCCACATCGGCGATGAAGCACACATCCGTCATCAGATCATGGCGGCGACGGCCCGGATCACGCCCCAGAACGGACAGTTCCCCCTCGAAATCCTGAAGGCCGAGAATGGATTGCAGCATGGTGGTCTTGCCCGCGCCATTGGCGCCGATCACACCCACAATCCGGCCCAGGGGAATATCAAGGTCCACCCCTTCAAGGGCGGTGGTTTCGCCATAATGCTTACCCAGCCCCCGCGCACGAACCACGATGGGGTCGGGCGTTTCGGCGGCATTCTGCCGGTCAGCTTCGATCATGAGTCATCCTCTCCGCTTCCAGATGGCCCGCCCGATCCGGCCTGGCCGCCTTTCAGGCTGGCCCGTACCAGATCTTCCGCGTTCAGGCCGAGCCGTTCGATGGTGGCCACCACACGCGGCCAGTCTTCTTCCAGAAAACGGCGCCGCTCGGCTTCCAGAAGCCGCTCGCGCGCGCCATCGACAATAAACATGCCAAGCCCCCTGCGCTTTTCCACAAGACCGTCCTGAGCCAGTTCCTGATAGGCCTTGGACGCCGTGATGGGATTGATCTGAAGGTCCACCGCCACACTGCGGACGGACGGAAGGGCCTCGCCTTCCGACAAGGCACCTTCCATGATGGCATTGGCCACCTTTTCCTTCAGTTGCCGGTAGATCGGCTGATCGTCCGTCCACTCCGGCGTCATGGGCTCTCTCCCGCTCGTCTTACACTTATACCAGAACCGGGCCGGGGGCGGCGGTCAGCCGGGCAACACCGGCCGCGGCGGCCTGTGCCCGAGCCAGGCGGTGACTGCGGCGAATGGCACGTTTGTTGGCTTTATAGGATTTCAGGCTGTTCATGGTCTTGCTCCTCGCTTGTCGTGACCCTTGCGGGCCGGGTTTTGCTGTCGTCGTCTCTTTTTTCAGATCGGATGACTGCCGGTTTCCGGTCTTGCCATCCTGGGCCGCCCCCTTTTTCGCGGGGGCTTGCCGGCCCTGTCCTCGCTGTGGTGACCCGTGCCGTGCTGTCGTTTCGGGCGGGCCTTTTTTCCGCCGATGCGGTGGAGCGGATCGCTGTGCGTTACTGCTCTACCGCGTCGGTGTATTAGTTATGTATAACACCAACGCGGAGAGTGCAACCCCTTTCGGGCATATTTTTGTAAAAAATTAATAATATACTGATTTAAAAGGATAAAAAATCATTCATCAGCGCTGTAAAAGCGCCGTGAAGTGTTCGACCACCCCGGAAAAGCGCCCGAAGCTGTATCACCCCCACCAAACACCCCACACACCCCGGTGCTGACCCACAAAAACTGACGCATAAAAAAACCGCCGCTTCCAATGGTGTGGAAGCGGCGGTTCACTGGTCGGGGAGAGAGGATTCGAACCTCCGGCCCCTGCCTCCCGAAGGCAGTGCTCTACCAGGCTGAGCTACCCCCCGTTATCGGGTCGTGGGCGTGTATAAGGGAACTGCCTGCGGGATGCAAGCGTGAGCTTGGCAAAAAATCAGGCAGCGGTGGCGCGGCCCGCGCCCTACCCTTAATAGGCGCGGGACAGGCAGAAATCCACCATGTCCAGCAATACCGTGCGATAGGCATTATCCGGCATGTCCGCCAGCGCGGCGCGGGCGGCATCGGCATAGCTTTCCGCTCGCTTGCGGGTGTCTTCCAGCGCGCCGTGGCGGGCGAACAGAGCCCTTGCATGGTCCAGGTCGCCGTCCTCCACCTGTCCCTTGCCGATGGTGCGCTGCCAAAAGGCGCGTTCCTCCCCGTCGCCGCGAGCATGGGCGAGGATGATGGGCAGGGTCACCTTGCCCTCGTCGAAATCATCGCCGATGGCCTTGCCCAGCGCGCTTTCGTCGGCATCATAATCCAGCATGTCATCGATAATCTGAAAGGCGATCCCCAGATTGCGGCCATAAGCGTGCAATGCCTGCTCGGTCTTTGTGCCCGCTTCGGCGACCACGCCCGCCACTTCGCAGGCGGCGGCGAACAGGGCGGCGGTCTTGGCGGCCACCACTTCGATATAGGTGGGCTCGGTGGTGGTCAGATCCCGCGCGGTGGACAATTGCAGCACTTCCCCCTCGGCGATCACGGTGGACGCCTGTGAGAGAATTTCCAGCACGCGCAGGGAACCATCCGCCACCATCAACTCGAACGCGCGGGAAAACAGATAATCCCCCACCAGCACGCTCGCCTGATTGCCCCAGAGTGCATTGGCCGTATCGCGCCCGCGCCGCTTGGCGGACATGTCCACCACATCGTCATGCAGCAGGGTGGCGGAATGGATGAATTCCACACAGGCGGCAAGCCCCACATGCCGCGACTGCCGATAGCCCAGCATGGCCGCGCACACCAGCGTGAGCAGCGGGCGCAGACGCTTGCCCCCGGCCCCCACCAGATGGCCGCCCACATCGGGAATCAGGCCCACCCGGCTCTGCATCCGATCCGTGATCGCGCGATTGACGGCGGCCAGATCGTCGGCCACCAGGGCCTGCATCCGGTCCACCGGGCGCTGCGTGGCCTGAGATGTGGCCGTTTCCGGTCGGGCAGGGTGAGCACCTTGCACCTTGTTCATGCGGGGTCCTCCGCTATGCTCAATCAAATATCCCTGATGCCAGGGATCGCTGCGGGCGGACAGTAGCTTTCGCGTTTGCGCTTGTCCATGCGCCATATGGCGCCAGATATGATGCTCGCATGAAATGTGTCCATTGCCGCGCCGGAGTAAACCGCCCATGCCAGAAAGCAACCCGCCCGAAACCTCGACCACGGAAAAGCCGGACAGGCGGGCCGGGGCGCGTGACATTACCATGGATGCCTTTCTGGGCGGCGCCCTGCACCTGGAGCAGCCCATAGACGGATACCGCGTATCCATGGATACGGTGATGCTGGCCGCCGCCGTACCGGCCCAGCCGGGGGAAACCGTGCTGGAAGGGGGTATCGGCTCCGGCGGCGCGGCGCTGTGCCTGGCGCGCCGGGTGCCGGATGTGCGGGTTCACGGCATCGATGTGCAGCAGTCCATGATCGACCTGGCCACCCGCAATGCCCAGCGCAACGGGCTCGGCCACGCGCTGACACTGGCGCTGGGCGACGTGGCGGATCGCAGCGGCGCCCAGAGCCAGTATGATCATGTGATGCTCAACCCGCCCTATCTGGCCCATGCCAGCGCGATTCGACCGCCCGATCGGTCCAAGGGCATGGCCCATATGGAAAGCCGCGCCGTGCTGGATGACTGGCTGCGCTTCGCCGTCCATTATGTGCGTCAGAAAGGCAGCATCACCCTGGTCTATCGCGCCGACCGGCTGGATGAAGTGCTGGCCCGGCTGCATGGCCGGGTGGGGGCCATCAGCGTATTGCCGCTCTGGCCCCGTCAGGGGGAAGCCGCCAAACGGGTCATCATTCAGGGGCGCAAGGGCGCGCGGGGCGGGCTGACACTGCTGCCCGGCCTGGCGCTGCATGGGCGGACGGAGCGCTACACCCCGGAGGCAGAAAACATCCTGCGCAAAGGCGCCGCCCTTGACCTGGCCGCCCCGAACGGGAAAAGCTGACCGGCCAGCACCGAAAACACCGCCACCCGACCAGGCAAGCCCCGGCACCTACCAGGCCGCGAACCACGCGAACCATCAAGGGAGACACCACACCATGGGCCTGTTCAGAACCGCCAGCCGCGGCCTTATCGGCCTGAGAACCCGCCTGATCGGCGCGCCCGCGCCCAGGGTCGCCGTGGTGCGGCTGAACGGCGCCATCGCCGCCCAGGACAGCGCCATGCGCAGCCATTTATCGCTCAACGGCCTGGCGGACAGCCTGCATGATGCCTTTGACCTGCCGGGCGTGAAGGCGGTGGCGCTGGAAATCAACTCCCCCGGCGGCTCGCCGGTGCAAAGCGGCCTGATCGTGGATCGCATCCGGGCGCTGGCCGAGGAAAAGGACGTGCCCGTGATCGCCTTTGCCGAGGACGTGGCGGCCAGCGGCGGCTATATGCTGGCGCTGGCGGCGGACGAAATATTCGTGCACGAGGCCTCCATACTGGGCAGCATCGGCGTGGTGGCGGCGGGCTTCGGCTTCCATGAAGCCATCGCCCGGCTGGGCGTGGAGCGGCGCCTTTATACCGCCGGGGACCATAAAGCCCTGCTGGACAGCTTTCGCCCCGAAAACCCCGAAGACGTGTCCCGGCTGAAAGACCTGCAAGCGGACATACACGCCTTCTTCATCCAGATGGTGAAGGACCGCCGTGGCCGCCGCCTGGCCGGGGACGAGGCGACCCTGTTCAACGGCGACATCTTCACCGGCCAGCGCGCCGTGGAACTGGGCCTGGTGGATGGCATCGGCGACCGGCGCAGCGTGTTGCGGGAACGCTTCGGGAAAAAGGTGCGCTTCCACCCCGTCAATGCGCGCTCGCGCGGGTTAAGGGGGCTGTTCGGCGCGCGATCCGGCGCCGCCGGCCCCAATCTGCCGCAACAGGCCCTTGCGACGCTGGAAAGCCGCCTGCTATGGAACCGGTACGGGCTTTGATCCCTCGCCGCCCGTGCCAGCCCTGTTCCGTACCGAGCAAAAAAGGAGTCCGTCGTGGCGCACAGCACAGAGGACACAGCCGACCATCGGCGCGCACTGGATGATTTCCGCGAAAGCATCGACAATATCGATGCCGCGCTGGTCTTTCTGCTGGCGGAACGGTTCAAGGTCACCAAAAAGGTGGGCTATTACAAGCGGGAACACGCCCTGCCACCCGCCGATCCGGCGCGGGAACAGAAACAGATAGAGCGGCTGCGCCAACTGGCGGACAGCGCCAATCTGGACCCGGAATTTTCCGAAAAATTCCTGCAATTCATCATCAAGGAAGTGATCCGCCATCATGAACGCATCCGCCACGGGGAGGATGTGTGATCCCCGCGGGGCGCACCGGGCCGTCGGCGCACCTTGACCCTGCCCCACCCGGCGGCTAGGTTGCGCGCCATTCAAGGCGACCAACCCCGTTGCAAGAAGACCGGACAATGGCAGATCAGGCAGCCCCGCGCGGGCACTCCTTTCAGGACATCATCCTGACCCTTCAGACCTATTGGGCGGATCAGGGATGCGTGATCCTGCAACCCTATGATCTGGAAATGGGCGCGGGCACCTTTCACCCGGCCACGACGCTGCGCGCGCTCGGCCCCGATCCGTGGCGGGCCGCCTATGTGCAGCCCTGCCGCCGCCCCACGGATGGCCGATACGGCGAAAACCCCAACCGGTTGCAGCATTATTACCAGTTCCAGACCGTGTTGAAGCCCAGCCCCGACGATATACAGGCGCTGTATCTGGGCTCGCTGGAGGCCATCGGGATCGACAGCCGCCTGCATGACATCCGCTTCGTGGAAGATGACTGGGAAAGCCCCACGCTGGGCGCCTGGGGGCTGGGCTGGGAAGTCTGGTGCGACGGCATGGAAGTCAGCCAGTTCACCTATTTCCAGCAGGTGGGCGGCCATGACTGCCGCCCCGTCACCGGGGAGCTGACCTACGGGCTGGAACGGCTGGTCATGTTCATTCAGGGTGTGGACAATGTGTATGACCTGGATTTCAACGGCGCCGGCGTTTCCTATGGCGACATCTATCTGGCCAATGAGCAGCAGCAGTCGGCCCACAATTTCGAGATCGCGGACACAGACAAGCTGTTCGACGGTTTCCGCAAGGCGCAGGACGAATGCCACCGCCTGATCGCGGCGAAGCTGCCCCTGCCCGCCTATGAGCAGGCCATCAAGGCCAGCCACATCTTCAACCTGCTGGATGCGCGGGGCGTGATTTCCGTCACCGAACGGCAGGCTTATATCGGGCGGGTGCGCGATCTGGCCAAGGGAAGCTGCACCGCCTATATGCAGAAAAACGGCTGGCTGAACGCCGCCGGGGAGCCGCAGGCATGAACGCGCAGGACAAGGCCGAAACCGGCGAACTGCTGATCGAGCTTTACAGCGAGGAAATCCCCGCCGGAATGCAGCAGAACGCGGCGGCGCACCTGCAATCCGCCATGACGGGTGCACTGGCGGATACGGGCCTGACCATGGCCGATACGCGGGCCTTTTACACACCGCAACGGCTGATTCTGACCATTTCGGGCCTACCGCTCAAAACGCCGGACATAAGCGAGGAAAAGCGCGGCCCCCGCGTGGACGCACCCGAAAAGGCGATCAATGGTTTCCTGCGCGGCAATGGCATCAGCCGCGATCAGTGCGTTGAGCGGGACGAGAAAAAAGGCACCTTCCTTTATGCGGTCATCGAAAAGCAGGGGGAGCCCACGCGGGATGTGATCGCCCGGAAGCTGGCGGAGATCATTCACAACTTCCCCTGGCCCAAGTCCCAGCGCTGGGGCAGCGGCTCCTTGCGCTGGGTGCGCCCGCTCCATCATGCGCTGACCCTGTTCAATGGCGACCCCGTGGCATTGCCGGGACTGGGCGTGGCCAGCGGCGCGGCACGAACGCGCGGTCACCGCTTCATGGCGCCGGATGCCTTCACCGTCACCGGTTTCGCCGATTATGCCCAAAAACTGCGCGCCGCCCATGTGATGCTGGACCCGGCAGAGCGCAAACGGGTGATACGGGACAGGGCGCTTGAACTGGCGGACGAAGCGGGCGTGGACCTGGTGGACGATCCCGGCCTTCTGGATGAGGTGGCCGGCCTGGTGGAATGGCCGGTGCCCCTGCCCGGCCGCTTCGATCCCGCCTTCATGACCGTGCCGGAAGAAGCGTTGATCAAGACCATGAAGGCGGACCAGAAATATTTCGTCACCCGTGACCGCGAGACCGGCAGGCTGGCGCCCGTTTTCATCACCGTGGCCAATATCGAGGCGCCCGACGGCGGCGACACCATCATCCGGGGCAATGAGCGCGTGCTGGCGGCGCGGCTGTCCGATGCGCGCTTCTTCTGGGAACAGGATCTGAAAACCCCGCTGGAAGACCTGAAACCCCGGCTTGCGGACATTGTGTTCCACGAAAAGCTGGGCCAGCTTTCCGACCGGGTGGACCGCATGGTGGCGCTTTCCGGGCATCTGGCCGATCACATTCCCGGCTGCCACAAGCAACAGGCGGAGCGGGCCGCATCGCTCGCCAAGGCGGATCTCGTCACCGGCATGGTGGGGGAATTCGCGGACCTTCAGGGCATTATGGGCCGCTATTACGCGCTGGCCCAGAATGAGGACGCGGCGGTGGCCGACGCCATTCTGGACCATTACGCCCCGCGCGGGCCGAAGGACCGCTGCCCCACCGCGCCCATCAGCGTGGCCGTGGCGCTGGCGGAAAAGCTGGATACACTGGTGGGCTTCTTCGGCATTGGCGAAACCCCCACCGGCAGCAAGGACCCCTTTGCCCTGCGCCGTGCCGCCCTTGGCGTGATCCGCCTGATCACGGAAAACGGGCTTCGGGTATCGCTGACCACCCTGTTCCATACGGCACGCGGTCTGTATGCCGCCGACCGCATCGCCGATGCGGACGACACGCTGACCGGCTTCGTGATCGACCGCTTGAAAGTGCAGCAGCGGGAGCGCGGCGTTCGCCATGACGTGATCGATGCCGCCACGGGCGGACAGGACGATCTGGTGCGCCTGCTGGCGCTGGTGGATGCACTGCAAGGCTTTCTGGACACGGACGACGGCGCCAATCTGCTGGCGGGCTACAAGCGCGCCGCCAATATCCTCAAGGCGGAAGCCCGAAAGGACGGCGCGGCCAGCACAGCCCATGTGGACCCCGTCCTCTTTCAGGAGGACTTCGAAAAAGCGCTCTATGACGCCCTCGGCACCGCCCGCAAAGCCGCGGAAACCGCGCTGGAGCGGGAGGATTTCGCCGCCGCCATGCGGGCGCTGGCAAACTTGCGTAAACCCATTGATTCCTTTTTCGATGGCGTTACCGTGAACGCTGACGATTCCGCAGTGCGGCAAAACCGGCTGGCGCTGCTGACCGCCATACAGGCGGCGACGGACGCAGTGGCGGATTTCAGCCAGCTTGAAGGCTAGGCGGAAAACCGGCCACTTTGATACACGGCCCGCCCGCCACACCGGCGCGGCGGTGGGGGATGCCACAGGGGGATGGTGACGGCACCATGAGCAAATGGGTTTACACATTCGGGGACGGCGCGGCGGAAGGCCGGGCCGACATGAAGAATCTGCTGGGCGGCAAGGGCGCCAATCTGGCGGAAATGGCGTCTCTGGGGCTGCCGGTTCCGCCCGGCTTCACCATCACCACCGCCGTATGCACCCATTATTACGCCCATGACCACCAGTACCCCGACAGCCTGAAGGGCGAAGTGGAAGCCGCCCTCAGGGCCGTGGAATCCAGTGTGGGCGCCCGCTTCGGCGACCCGGACAAGCCACTGCTGGTCTCGGTGCGATCCGGGGCGCGGGTTTCCATGCCGGGCATGATGGATACGGTGCTCAATCTGGGCCTCAATGCCGAAACGGTGGAAGGGCTGGCGCGCCAGAGCGGCGATGCCCGCTTTGCCTGGGACAGCTATCGCCGCTTCATCCAGATGTATTCGGATGTGGTGCTGGGCGTGGACCACCACATCTTCGAGGACGAAATCGAACTCTACAAGGAAGAGCGCGGGCTGGAACTGGACACCGAGCTGAAAGCCGATGACTGGCGCGACCTGGCCGGTCGCTTCCGCGTCAAGACGGAAGAAGCGCTGGGCACCCCCTTCCCGGAAAGCGCCGAGGAACAGTTATGGGGCGCCATTGGCGCCGTGTTCGGTTCCTGGCAGATTGAGCGGGCGAAAACCTATCGCCGCCTGCACAACATCCCTGAGGAATGGGGCACGGCGGTGAATGTGCAGGCCATGGTGTTCGGCAATATGGGCGACAGTTCCGCCACCGGCGTTGCCTTCACCCGCAACCCGTCCACTGGCGAAAAGGCCACTTATGGCGAATATCTGATCAACGCCCAGGGGGAAGACGTGGTGGCGGGCATCCGCACGCCCCAGCACCTGACCCGCGCCGCGCGCGAAGCCGCCGGCACCGACAAGCCGGCCATGGAAGAAAGTATGCCCGCCGTCTTTGCCCAGCTTCAGGACGTGTTCCACAAGCTGGAAACCCATTACCGGGACATGCAGGACATCGAATTCACGGTCCAGAAGGGCAAGCTTTGGATGCTTCAGACCCGCGCGGGCAAGCGCACCGCGGCGGCGGCCCTGAAAATCGCCGTGGAAATGGCCGCCGAGGGCCTGATCACGGAAGAAGAAGCCGTGATGCGGGTGGACCCCGCCGCGCTGGACCAGCTTCTGCACCCCACGCTGGACCCCGCCGCCCCGCGCGATATCCTGACCCGTGGCCTGCCCGCCTCGCCCGGTGCCGCCGCCGGTGAAGTGGTGTTCGACGCGGACGAGGCGGACGCGCTGGCCAAGGAAGGCCGGGACGTGATCCTGTGCCGGGTGGAAACCAGCCCGGAGGACATTCACGGTATGCACGCCGCCCGTGGCATCCTCACCGCGCGCGGCGGCATGACAAGCCACGCCGCCGTGGTGGCGCGCGGCATGGGCCGGGCCTGCGTTTCGGGCGCGGGCCAGATCCGCATCGACGCGGGCGCGGGCGTGATGACCTGCATGGGCCGGGAGGTCCGCAAGGGCGATGTCATCACCATTGACGGCGGCAGCGGCGACGTGATGGTGGGCGAAGTAAAAACCCTGAAGCCGGAACTGGCGGGCGATTTCGCCCGGCTGATGGTCTGGGCGGATCGCCAGCGCGCCCTGAAGGTGCGCACCAATGCGGACACGCCCGCCGATGCCCAGACCGCGCGCGATTTCGGCGCCGAGGGCATCGGGCTTTGCCGCACCGAACACATGTTCTTCGACGGCAACCGCATCATCGCGGTTCGGGAAATGATCCTGGCCCATGACCGGGAGGGGCGCCGCAAGGCCCTGGAAAAGCTGCTGCCCATGCAACGCGGCGATTTTTATGACCTGTTTACCATCATGCGCGGCCTGCCCGTGACCATCCGCCTGCTGGACCCGCCCCTGCACGAATTCCTGCCGCGTCATGACAGCGAGTTCGACGAAGTGGCCGCCGCCATGGGTGTGGATTCCGCAACCCTGCGCCGCCGCGCCAGCGAACTGTATGAATTCAACCCCATGCTGGGCCATCGCGGCTGTCGGCTGGGCATCACCTATCCCGAAATCTATGAAATGCAGGCCCGCGCCATCTTCGAATCCGCCGTGGAGATCGAAAGCGAAACCGGCGAAACAGTGGTGCCGGAAATCATGATCCCTCTGGTGGCCACCGCGCGGGAATTGAGCGACCTGCGCACCGTGGTAGACCGGGTGGCGGAGGCCGTCTTCACGGAAAAGGGCCACCGGATCAACTATCTGGTGGGCACCATGATCGAACTGCCCCGCGCCGCCCTGTGTGCCGCGGACATCGCCGCCCATGCGGACTTTTTCTCCTTTGGTACCAATGACCTGACCCAGACCACACTGGGCATCAGCCGGGACGACGCAGGCAGTTTCCTGGATCACTATATCCGCACCGGAATCTTCCCCCGCCATCCCTTTGTCACGCTGGACCGGGACGGTGTGGGCGAACTGGTGGCCATCGGCGTTGAACGGGGCCGCGCCACCCGTCCGGGCCTGAAAACGGGGATTTGCGGCGAACATGGCGGCGACCCGGATTCCATCGCCTTCTGTCAGGAAACCGGGCTGGATTATGTGTCCTGCTCACCCTACCGGGTGCCGATCGCCCGGCTGGCGGCGGCCCAGGCCGCTCTGGCCGCTAGCGCGGGCAGGGATTGTTGACCGCTCACGCAAGCGTGCTGCGCACGCGCTCCGCGAGGGCGCCGCACTTGCGGCGGGCCACGCTTGTGGCCTCCGCTCATCCCGCAAATGCGGGATGGCGGTAGAGGACAAGTTGGTGCGGGTGGGAGCTGTTTTTTGCCGCTCACGCAAGCGTGCTGCGCACGCGCTCCGCGAGGGCGCCGCACTTGCGGCGGGCCACGCTTGTGGCCGTCGGATAGGGTGGTGTTTAAGGATAGGCGGGATGGCCGCAGGGGCGGCGAAGCCTTACAGTGTGATAACGGCATCCGCCAGATCGTTCAGGGTGAGCCCCACAAGGAACAGGCTGCTGTCCGCGCCGGTCATGATGAGCACGCCGTCACTGCCGCCCTGCACATCTTCGGAGGCGGCGGCCAGCACCGCTTCCCGGTTTGCGAAGGCGGCCTCGGCATTGGCCAGGAAAAGCGTGTCCTGATCCGCATTGAAGTCCGTGACCCTGTCCCGGCCATGATCACCGCCGAAAAAGAACTGGTCCGCCCCCGCGCCGCCAGTGAGCGTATCATCACCGCCGCCGCCGAACAGGGCGTCCACGCCCGCGCCGCCAGCCAGCCGGTCCACGCCGCTGCCGCCGAACAAGGTATCAGCGCCCGCGCCCCCGGCCAGCGTGTCGGCGCCGGCCCCGGCAAAGATGCTGTCATTCCCGGTTCCGCCCTCGAAGCGGTCCCCGTTATCGGCGTCCGCACCGCCGCGCCCGCCGAACAACACGTCCTGGCCCGGCCCGCCGAACAGACTGTCCGACCCGGCGCCGCCGCCCAGCACATCCGCGCCCGCCGCGCCGAACACCTGATCATTGCCCGTGCCGGCAAAGCTGAACGCGGCGCCGGGGGTGTCCAGAAGCGCTTCCCCCGGATCGAAGCGGTCATTGCCGTTGCTGTCCGCCCAATCACCGCCCACCACCGTATCGTCGCCCGCACCGGGGAACAGGGTATCGATGCCGGTGCCGCCAATGAACAGATCGCCCGCATCGTCGCCCGGCCCGGCGAAAAAACTGTCCCGCCCCTGGCCGCCAAAGGCGGTATCGGACCCGGCGCCGCCAGTGAGCGTGTCATTGCCCGCCTGCCCTTCCAGGCGATTGTCGGCGCCGTCACCCACCAGCCGGTCATGGCCCTGCCCGCCGCGCAGATTTTCGATGCCTTCCAGCACGTCCCCCTCAGCGCCCAGCCGCGTGAAGCCTTCGCGCAGATTGACCACCACGGCGCCGGAGTCGCTGAAGTCCGCCAGGTCCGTGCCATCGCCGCCGCTCAGCGTGTCCGCCCCGTCCCCACCGATCAGCGTATCGTCACCGGCAAGACCGGACAGGCGATCATCCCCACCGGCGCCGTTCAGGCTGTTATGGGCCAGATTGCCGGTTAAAGTGTCGTTGCCGCCTGCCGCCACCACATTTTCGATCACCGTGTCCTCGGTCAGGCTCAGGGTCTGGCGCAGTTCCACGCTGCGATCAGAAATGCTGGTGCCCACATCCACCGCGCTGCCGGGGGCCAGATCCAGATTGAGCGCCCCCACATCCGGCCCGAACGTGAAGGTATCATTGCCGCCCGCATCGAACAGCCCTTCGAACACCACCTGATCCGCGGTGAAATGATATACGTCATCGCCCGCCGAGGCGCTGGTATTGGCGCCGAAAATCTGTTGCAGGGCCTCTATGTCGATGGCCTGAAAGCCGGTGGGGCTGATGGGCAGCCCCCCTGAGAACACGCCGTTAAGCCCCAGTTGGAAGGTCATCAGGGTGAATTCCGCGCCCTGAATAATGCCGTCCGGGGCCTGCACGGTGCCGCTCACATCCAGCACCTCCAGCCGGGACAGCAGGTTGCGCCCCGCTTCATCCGATGCCGGATCGTTGTCATGCTCATGGTCCTGATCATGGTCATGCGGCGGCGGGGCGATCGCCGCCCCCTCCGCGTCCGTGGCGGTGGACGGCGCCAGAACCTCCGGCGCGCCGCCCCCCTCGCGGGGGTGCTGCAAGCCAAGGGCGTGCCCCAGTTCGTGCGCCACCAGCGGCAGGGTGTTATCCCCCCAGTCGCGGGTATCGATCCAGATGTCAGACGCCACGCCCAGGTCACCGGACGACGGGAAAAAGGCAAAACCGGCTGAGCCCCGGTCCCCCACGGCGCTGCTCTGCGCCATGCGGATCAGGCCCACATGGCCGGGCGCCTCCTCCACCTCCACAAAGTCCACATTGATGAGCTTTTCCAGGTCCGCCACCGTCTGGCGGAAGGCGTCTTTCTGTTCCTCCGTCACCGGGGAGAAGCCCAGATTATTGGTGAAATCGCCGGGGGGCAGCAGGCTCGGATCGTCCGGGAAGCTGTAGGTCAGCACCAGCGGGCTGCCATCGGCGGGCATTTCAAAGCCCAGCCCGTTGATCAGGCTCTCGGCCCGGCCACTGCCCTGAAGCCCGCCCACGACGGATTGCTGCGGGTTGGACTTCAGAACATGGCCGGTATCGAGCGACGCGGGATCGACCCCTTCAAGCCGCAGGCTGGTATTGTCATCAAAGGTGAAGACGGTATCGTCGCCGTCCTGCCGTGCCAGCGCCAGTATGTCAGCCCTGTCGAACAGGCGCAGGCTGGCCGGGGCGGCGAGCCTGTCCTCAGCGGGGTCGAAATCGGTTATGGTGGCCTGGCCAAAGGCGGACAGGGTGAACACGTCTCCACCATCCCCACCGGTCAGGCGCGACACACCGCTGCCCCCGTTCAGATGATCGGCGCCCGCGCCGCCAAGCAGCACATCATTGCCGCTGCCGCCCTTAAGGGTGTCGTCCCCGACCCCGCCATCCAGCCGATCCGCACCGCCCTGCCCGATCAGCGAATCATTGCCCGAAGCGCCGATAAGCGTATCCGCGCCGCCACCGCCGGTCAGCGTGTCGGACCCGGAAAGCCCATCCGCCGTGCCCCCCTGGCTGGACAGCCACAGGCGATCCGAGAAAGGCGTTGGGACGGGGTCATCGCCAAAACCGATGGTGCCCCGGTTACCGAGAAGAAAATCATCGGCGGTCAGGCTGTCCAGATCCACGCCTTCCAGCCGCACGCTGCCGCCGGTCTGGGTGTTGATGATCACGTCATCGCCGTTTTGCGTACTGTCCTGAAGCACATCCGACAGGCCGGGCCAGGTCAGCCCGTCATCCACCAGCAGCAGGCCATCCCCTTCGCCCGCGTTGAAATCGCGGACCACCGTGTCCCCCTCCCCGTCAATAACGAAAAGATCGGCCCCGGCGCCGCCTTCCAGCGTGTCCGCCCCGGCGGACCCCAAAAGCGAATCATTCCCCGCGCCGCCGCGCAGCAGGTCATCCCCGCCTTCGAAATCCAGCAGGAATTCACCGCGATTACCGCCGCCGATCAGGTCGTCGCCCGCCGCGCCGTTCAGCGTGTCATTGGCGTCCCCGCCGAACAGGATATTGTCCCCCGCATCGCCGATAAGCCGATCCCTGCCGGGGCTGCCGGTCACATCCTCGAAGCCGGTGATGGTGGCGCTGTCATCATCGTCATTGGCCAGCCCCCGGCCCAGATTGACCACGCCGCCGCGCCGGTTTTCAAAGGACAGTTCGTCCCGCTCCCCCGCGCCGCCATCAAGGCGGTCATTGCCATTGGAAAAGAACACGCGGTCATCCCCGGCGCCCGCCTCGATCGTGTCATTGCCGGTGCCGCCGTCCAGCCGATCCCGGCCAGCGTCGCCCACCAGCCGATCATTGCCGGAGCCGCCCATCAGGCTGTCAAACCCCGTGTCGGGGCTGGGTTCCGCCGCCCCGGCGCGATCCCCAGCGAACAGGGTGTCATCGCCCGCGCCGCCGAAAAGGCTATCCGCCTGCCCCCGGCCTTCCAGAAGATCATCACCGCTGGCGCCGTCAATCTCGTTGCGCCCGCCATCCCCGGCCAGGCTGTCACCACTGCTGCCGCCGAAGATATTCTCGATCGAGATCAGCACATCCCGGTCGCCGAAACCGTCATTGCTGGCGACCCCCGCGGCCAGATCGGCGACCACGCCTGCCCGGGCGCCGGAAAAGCTCACCGTGTCCCCGGTCAGGTCGCTGCCGCCGTCCAGGGTATCATCACCACCGCCACCACTGAGCCGGTCATCGCCCGCGCCGCCCCGCAGCACATCATCGCCGAACATGCCCTGCAGCGTGTCGAAGCCGCCGCCCCCGGTCAGACTGTCGGAAAAATCGCTGCCGCGCAGGTCATCATTCTGGCGCGCGCCCTGCAACACCAGCGGTACAGGGCTGAAAAAACCGTTGATCGATTCAAACCCGGTGACGGTGCTGACCGCGCCGCTTTCCCCGGTGATCGTGCCCGCCAGCAGGTCCAGCGTCACGGTGCCGTCGGCCACTTCCAGATCCAACCGGTCATCGCCCGCGCCGCCCGCCAGCGTATCGCCCAGCCCCAGCACGGTGATCACATCATCGCCGCCGCGGCCATCCACCACGGCGCCGTCGCCCGTCGCGTCGAGACTGTCGCGCCCGTCGGAACCGGTCATGGCGCTGGGCAGGGGGGCGTCGTCCGGGTCCGCAATGGCGGTGGCAAAGGCAGGGCGGGTCGGGGACATGGGCATACTCCGGGGTAAGAACGGATGGGCGGGAAACCCGCCGGGACCGTTTCGTCATGGTGTGACAGCCTGCGGCGGTTGTAAAGCGCGCCTGATCCGGTTGTGCATATATGGTGCCGCCGCAAGGATCAGGCAAATACCGCGACGGTCTGGTGGGCCGTGGCCATCAATACGCCGTCCCCGTCCCAGGCGGCCATGGTCTGGCCGGAATAGCCGTGGGCCGCCCAGTCCGCCCGGCTGTTCAGCAGCACCCAGCCAAGGGCACCCCGATCCGGCACATGGCGCAGATTGATCGACCAGGTCAGGCTGGACAGTGGCGCAAAACCGTCAAGGCGGCTGAGAATGGCGGGGGGCAGCACGTCGCCCAGGGTCAGAAAGGCCACGGCGGGCGGCACCTCATCCAGCCGGGGGTCGTTGATCCGGGTCCACACATGAATATCCGTATCCGACCCGCCACCGCCCGGCAGATCGCCAGCCACCAGCCAGGCATCGAAATGGGCCAGAAAAGCGGGGCCGTCGCTGCGGGCAAGCTGCACACCCGACTCCAAAGGCTTCAGATGGCCCGGCAGGGGACGGGCCGGTGGCATGGTCAGGCCGCTGTCCCGCCCGGCGGCGAAAGTGAACAGAAGCCGCGTGGCCAGCGCGCCCTCGCTGAACACGTCCACGCCCGCAAAAGTCACCCGCCGCCCACGGCGCAGAATGGAAACCTGAAGCTCAAGCGCATGTCCCGCCGGGCCGATGAAGGCCACTTCCGCCGCGCGCAGGGGTGGAAGACAGGCCGGATCGGGCGGCGCCCCCGCCGGGCTGAAGGCGGGTATCAGGGTGCGCCGGGCGGCGGCCAGCGCCAGACCGGCCACCAGCCCCCCATACACCGTGCGCCCCTGCATCCAGCCGCCATCCACCGTCACATGGTAGCGGCCCGGCGTTTCGGGGTCCGCCTCCAGCTTTTCGAGCAGGTCGAACAGCGATGTGGTGCCAAAGGGTGGGGCAAGGGGGGATGATGACATGGAAGCTCCGGGCCAGGGACGGGCAAAAACCGAGCACACCCAGGCATGGCCGGGGTGCGGCAGGGTATCAGCTTAACCATGCTCCGGCGCGAATGCCAAGACGGCTGTTAAGTATCAAATGGGGTCAGAGGTGGCGCGGCGGGCGACACCGGTAATTCGCCCAGAACCGCCACCGCGCACCAGATATCATATTCCGCGCTGTCCATGCCGTGGCCGTGCCATTCCAGGATGCGCACCGCCAGCCGGGCCGTTTCCGGCCCCGGTTCGCACCCGGCCCGCGCGATTCGCGCGCACACATCTGATCGGACAGCATCAAGGCCGGCCCCATCCCGCTCCTCATTTTGTAAAGCCGCCTTCTGCCCCTTGGGGGCTTCGGGATGCGGGCCAGTGCCGGTCTTGGTGTTCACGGGGCGACGCTCCTTGATCATGGGCAGGCTGACCGGATCACCACCGGGTTGGGATCACCAGTCCAGCGTGTCCGGGTCCAGGGTTTTGAAGAAACCATCCACGGTCTCGCCGTCACTGCTCAGCGGCATGATCAGGCGGGTATAGTGCCAGCTTTTGCCGTCGATATTCACATAATTGCGGCGGGCCAGGCTGGGCGTTTTGTTGTGCGCCACATCAAGCGCCGATTTCACCACGATGGCGGCATCCACCGGTTCGAAGAAATCATCCGTGGTCTTGCCCTTCATTTCCCCGCCGTGACGTTGGCACACCTCGGTTCCCGCCAGCCTGACGATCAACCGGTCACGCTCCCGGTCCAGCGTGAGAAGCATCACATAGGGCAGTATTCTGGGCGGAATGTCGCGCATGTTGAACGCGGCGGGGATGCGCCCCTGTGCCTGTGTGCGCCGAAACCAAAGGTCGATCAGGCTGTGAAGTGCCGGGGATGCGTTATCCAGCGGCAATTCTTCCTGCGGTATCCCGGAAAGCTGCAAATGAGCATCCTGAAATGACAAGGACGCTTCGCCCCCGCCGCCCTTGCCGGACCCGGATTGACCGGACAATCTCATGATGATGGTCTCCTGTGTTCTGCTTACGGGGCAGTTTACGTACGGGGGAAAGAGACGGATCAGCCGCGATCCGTGCGCCGGGAGATGCGTTCGGATGCGGGCGGCGGCGGCGCCGTGGCATCCGCCAGAATCACCCGATCACGCCCGTCGTTCTTGGCACTGTAGAGAGCCCGGTCGGCCCGGCGCAGTAGCGCATCCAGATCCGCTTCAGGCGTGGGCAGAACCGCCGCGCCCAGCGAAATGGTCACGCGCACGTCCCTGCCATCCACCGAAACGGAAGAATCCGCCACGTCCATACGAACCTGATCGGCAAACCGGCGCGCGGTATCCCGATCGGCGCCGGGCAACAGAATGGCGAATTCCTCCCCGCCCACGCGGGCGAGCATGGCGGCATCCACCGCCGGGTGCACACCATCCGATCTGCCGCCGTTCCACGCCCGCACACGGGCCTGAGCCAGAGTCACCAGATGAATGAGCACCATATCCCCCGCCGCGTGACCATGCTGGTCATTCACCACCTTGAAATGGTCGATATCGAACAGGATCACAGCCATGTCTTTCACATCCGTGCGGCCTGCTTCCGCCACATGGTCGGCGAAGGCGCGGCGGTTATACGCCCCGGTCAGCGGATCGGTGAGTGACAGCCGTTCCAGTTCGTGTTCGCGCGCCTTTTCCCGGCTGATGTCCTGCACCACCATCTGGGTATAGGGCACCCCCTGCCACACAAGGCGCGCCACCGTCAGATGCACGTCGCGCGCCGGGACATCTTTCCCCCCAGGTATCAGGCGGCAGTTCACTTCGGGGTGCTGGTCCGGCTCCTCCATGGCGGCCGACAGGGCACGGGTCAGCAGCCCCCGGTCCCCGGCTTCCATGAAAGGCCGCAGATCCTCTTGAAGCAGGCGGGATTCCGGCGCATTGAACAGCCGCTCCGCCTCCCGGTTGGTGAACACGATCCGCCAGCCGTCCAGCAACAGAAACCCCACGGGCAGCATATTGACCACGCGCGCCAAAGGATCGTCCCCATCCAGTGCGGGGACCATTGATGACGACTCGAAAGGTGACCGTTTCTTCAACAATACACTCCGGGCTGGTTGCAGGGTCAGTATTTCTTATATGGTCGAGAAATGGTACGCGACCAGCGCGCAAAAGGATGACAATGTGCCTCACCCGCCCGAACATGATCGCGCGCCCCGTGGCGGTAGCGCGGGCCTGAAACGGCTGGTCGCCGGCGCCCTGCTGCTTGCCGCGACCGCACTGCCCGGTGCCGGCTTCCCCGCTCTCCCCGCGCGGGCGGGACAGGACTGCCCGCCCCTGACACTGTTCGCCGCCGCCAGCCTGTCCGACGTGCTGCCCGCCCTTCTGGCCACGGAACCAAAGTGCGGCGGGCGGACTATCAGAACATCGTTCGGGCCGAGCGCCACGCTGGCCCGGCAGATCACCAACGGGGCCCCTGCCCATGCCTTTCTGAGCGCCCATCCGCGCTGGGTGACACAGTTGCGGCAGGGGGGCATCCTGTCGCAAGGCCAGCCGCTGGCCACGGGGCGGCTCGTTCTGGCCGCGCCGCGACATGCCCGCCTGCCGGGCGATAGTCAGGGCGGGCCACAGGAAGGGGCGATTCCCCTGCCGCGCACGCTGGCGGCGCTGGAGCCCATATTGCGGGGCCGCCCGCTGGCCATGGCCAATCCGGCGACGGCGCCCGCTGGCGCTTATGGCCGCCGATATCTGAAGGCGATCGGGGCGTGGGATGCGCTACAGGGGCGGCTCGCCTATGGTGCCAGTGTCCGTCAGGCGTTGCGGCTGGTGGCGCGGGGCGGGCTGACCGGGCTGGTCTATGAAACCGATGCGGCGGCAAGCCCCGATGTGCGGATTCTCGGCCCGATCCCCGCCGGGCTGAGCGGCACGGTGCGCTATCAGGGCGGCCTGGTCGCCAGCGGCACCCCGGCGGCGCGGCAGCGCGCGGCGGCATTACTGGACTGGCTGAGAGACGGCAGGGCCGGGGAGATATGGCGGTCCTTTGACTTTCACCCCGCAAAGCTACCAGATGCCCCAGAATGAGACAAGGGCACGCACTCCAGAATGAAACAATTATGCTTCATTATGAGACATAGTGACCCCGAAACAGGCAGGCGGAAGCGGAAGAACATGCGTTTTTCGCGCTTCTCGCACTTGGCACACGCTATGCAATAGTCAGGTCGAACCGTTCTTGAGCTGCCACTTGGAACCGGTTCTGTTGCCAAAGATGCGTCTCTGCCTCCTGCTGCCACAAGACGCTGACGCATCCTTTATCCGGGGCCGACAAGCTGCCACTTGTCGGCCCTTTCCTTTGTGCGCTACTCCATGGTCCACTCAGGATCACCCCTTTAACCCGCGATCCGGGGCGCTACAGTACTGATTGGCGCATAACGGGCCAAACAGCCACCACCTCAGGCACAGGACCGATCCGTCATGAACCAGCCGCCCGGCACCACGGACCAGCAAACCCCCGCTTTCGGCACGGAAGACGCGCCGGTCTATGGCACACCCACGCCGGTGTCCGACCGGGTGCGCCGGGTGCTTTGCCCCAATCCGGGGCCGTTCACCTATACCGGCACGGGCACTTTTCTGGTGGATGGCGGCGCCTCGGCAGACGGCACACGGCGCGGCGATGTGGCGGTGATCGACCCCGGCCCGCGCAACAAACCCCATCTGGACGCCCTGATCGCCGCGATCGGGGCGCAAAAGGTGTCGGCCATCCTCGTCACCCACACCCATCTGGATCATTCGCCCCTCGCCCGCCCACTGGCCGAGGCCACCGGGGCGCCCATACATGCGTTCGGCCCCCACGGCGCGGGGCAGGAAGAGACGGCGCTCACCGGGGAGAGCGTGGAGGAAGGCGCCGACAAGGCATTCGCGCCCGACCATGCCATGGCCGACGGGGAAACGGTTTCCGGCACGGGATGGACGCTGACCGCCCTGCACACGCCGGGGCATACCAGCAACCACCTTTGTTTCCTTTTGACGGAGGAAAATCTCGTCTTCACCGGCGACCATGTGATGGGGTGGGCCACCACCGTGATCGTGCCGCCGGACGGTGACATGACCGCCTATATGGCCAGCCTGCGTCGGCTGCGCGCCCTGGCGCCGGACAAGCTGGTGCCCACCCACGGCCCCGCCATCGACCGGCCCGACCGCTTCCTGAACGCCATTCTGGGCCATCGCCGCCAGCGGGAACGCCAGATATTGCACCATCTGGAAGCGGGCAAAAGCCGCATCGCGGACATGGTGGCGGCCATGTACACCCATGTGGACCCGGCCCTGCACCCGGCCGCCGCACGCTCGGTTCTGGCCCATCTTGTGGCTCTGGTGAAGGCGGGGCGCGTGGTCGCAGACCCGGCCCCCACCCTTGACGCCCATTACCGCCCCGCCGCATAAGTGCCCTGAAGGGGGTGACATTTTTCGCCATACCCCCATATAAGGCCCAGCCGCGCCACAGGCCGGTTACGCCGCATGTCAGTGAAGGGGGCCGCGCGCGCCAGACGCACCGGCCCGACCAAGGAGCCCGGCCATGAACAGCCCGGTAAAGCCCATGATCCCCACCGGGGACGACCTGATCACCGCCATCGATCGCCTGCGCCGGGAGCGCAACGCGGTGATCCTGGCCCATTATTATCAGGACCCGGCCATTCAGGACATTGCCGACTTTGTGGGCGACAGCCTGGATCTGTCGCGCAAGGCGGCGGCGACGGATGCGGACATGATCGCCTTTTGCGGCGTGCGCTTCATGGCGGAAGTGGCCAAGATCCTCAGCCCGGAAAAAACCGTGGTGCTGCCGGACATGGCCGCCGGTTGCAGCCTTGAGGACAGTTGCCCGCCGGAGGACTTCCGCCGCTTCGTGGAGGCCCATCCCGACCATCTGGTGCTGAGCTATATCAATTGCTCGGCGGATGTGAAGGCGCTGACCGACATCATCGTCACCAGTTCCAACGCCAAACATATCGTGGAAAGCCTGCCCGAAGACCAGAAGATCATCTTTGCGCCGGATCGGCATCTTGGCGGCTATCTCAACCGCATCACCGGGCGGGACATGCTGTTGTGGCCCGGCACCTGCATCGTTCATGAACGCTTCAGCGAAAAGGAACTGGTGAAGCTGAAAGCCCGCCACCCGGACGCGCCCGTGGCCGCGCACCCGGAATGCCCCGATCATATCGTGGCGCTGGCGGACCATGTGGGCTCCACCAGCTCGATTCTGGCCTTTGTGCAGGAAAGCGACGCGGACACCTTCATCATCGCCACCGAACCGCACATCATGCACCAGATGGAAAAAGCGGCCCCGGAAAAGACCTTCATCGGCGCACCGGGGGCGGACGGCAACTGCAACTGCAACACCTGCCCCTTCATGGCCATGAACACGCTGGAAAAGCTGTATCTGGCCCTCAGGGACGGAGCGCCGGAAATCACCCTGCCGGAAGAAACCCGTGTGCGCGCGGAGCGGCCCCTCAAGCGTATGCTGGACCTCAGCCCGGCCAAGGCCCCGGCTGAGGATGTCTCCCGCATTGCCGAAGCCTGAGAGCGCGCCCATGACCCAGGCGGAATTGCCCACCGGCGTGGCGCTGGAAGCCTTCGTGGCCGAAGTGCTGGCGGAAGACACGGGCGGAAACCCGGCACGCGGGGACCGCACCGCGCACGCCGTCATCCCGGCGGATGCCCAATTGCGGGCAAGCCTGACCGCCCGCGAACCCCTTGTCCCCGCCGGGCTGGCGGTGGCGGCGGCCATTTTCCGCGCACTGGACGGGCACGCCACCATCACGGCGGAAGTGGCCGACGGCACCCCGCTGGAAAGCGGCGCCACCCTGATGCGGGTAAGCGGCAATGCCCGCGCCCTTCTGACGGCGGAACGCGCCGCGCTGAACCTGGTACAGCACCTCTCCGGCATCGCCACGCTCACCCGCGCCTATGCCGATGCCATAAAGGGCACCGGCGCCGTGCTGCTGGACACCCGCAAGACCCTGCCGGGCCTGCGCACGCTGAACAAATATGCCGCCCGCATGGGGGGCGCGGTGAACCACCGCATGGGCCTGCACGACGCGGTGATGATCAAGGACAACCATATCGCCGTGGCCGGGTCCGTGACCGCCGCCGTGGCCGCCGCCCTGGCCGCGGGGGAGCGGGACATTCAGGTGGAATGCGACACGCTCGCCCAGGTGGACGAGGCCCTGAACGCGGGCGCCACCAGCCTGCTGCTGGACAATATGAGCCTTGCGGACCTGCGCACAGCGGTGGCCCGCGTGGATGGCCGGGTGCCGCTGGAAGCCTCCGGCGGCGTGACGCTGGACACCATCCGCGCCATCGCCGAGACGGGCGTGGACCGCATCTCCGTGGGCCGCATCACCCAGAGCGCCCCCGCCATCGACATCGGGATGGATTATTAGGGGGCTTTGTTTCCGCTCACGCAAGCGTGCTGCGCACGCGCTCCGCGAGGGCGCCGCACTTGCGGCGGGGCGCGGTCGCGCCCGTCGGATAGGCCGGTGTTGGCGGGATGGCGGTAGAGGCAACGCCAGTGCGGGTGGGGCTCCTTTCCGCTCACGCAAGCGTGCTTCGCACGCGCTCCGCTGGGGCGCCGCACGGGCGGCGGGGCGCGATCGCGCGCTTGGTTTCCGCTCGCGCTTGTTCGCTGGCGCTCACCGCTCCGCCAGGGCGCGGCACTTGCGGCGGGGCGCGGTCGCGCCCGTCGGATAGGCCGGTGTTGGCGGGATGGCGGTAGAGGCAACGCCAGTGCGAGGTGTTTAGTTGGGGGCGGGTTGGCCGACGGTCGCGCGGTATTCCTGCATGTAAACCGGCATACGGGCCTGAAGCTCGCGGATGCGCTTGTCGTCCGCCGGGTGGGTGGACAACCAGACGGGCTGGCCACCGCCGCCTTCCTTCAGGCTGTTCATGCGCTGCCACAAGGCCACCGAGGCGCGGGGGTCATAGCCCGCACGGGCCATGTAGCGGGTGCCGATATGGTCCGCTTCCAGTTCCATGAAGCGGCTGTGCGGCAGTTGCACCAGCCCCTTGGCCGCCAGCGAACCCAGCGCCACGGCCATTCCCGCCGTCTGGCTGTCCGTGCTGGCACCCACCGCCACGCCCAATCCGGCAATGGCCACGTTCTGCGCCTGGGCACGGGACATCTGCTCGGCCCCATGGCGCAGCACCGCGTGGGCGATTTCATGGCCCAGCACGGCGGCCAGTTGCTGATCGTCGTCGATTTCCTGCATCATTTTGGCATAGACCGCCACCTTGCCGCCCGGCAGGGCCCAGGCATTGAGCTGCGGCTCGTCAATCACCACGAATTCCCAGGTCATGTCCGGCTTGTCCGACACGCGGGCGATGCGCTGGCCGATGCGCTTGACCCGTTCCGCCATCGGCCCGGTGGTCAACACCGGTGCATTGTCTTTCACCTGCTGCATGGCCTCAAGGCCGAGTCGGCTGTCTTCGCTGGCGGGGATCATCATGAACTGGTCGCGGCCCGTGATCTCGTTGGTCTGCATACAGGCCGCCACCAGCAGGGCGGCAAGCATGGCAAGCACGGGCTTCAGCGAAAATCGGGCGGGCAATTGGGCCAACATGGGGGCTGTCTCCATTTCAGCGAACCGTTCCTTGAGAATAGGCGCTTGTTGGTGACAGGCAAAGCCTCAATCCCACACAAAAAAACCGGCGCCCGAACGGGCACCGGTTTTTCACTGTTTCAATTGCCGGAAAAACCCGACGGGACCTTAATAGTCGCCCTTGGGCTCCAGCACCTGCTTGCCACGGTACATGCCGGACTTCAGGTCAATATGGTGACGGCGCTTGAACTCGCCGCTGTGGGCATCTTCCTGCACGTGAACGGCGTTCAGCGTGTCATGGGACCGACGCATGCCACGGCGAGATTTCGAAACCTTGCGCTTCGGTACTGCCATTGTTCTTGCCTTCCTTCTCGCCGGCCGCACCGGGCGGTCCGGGCCTTCGCATAAATGCGGGGCCGACCCGGCGCGGGCGACCCCCTGATTCGAGGCGCGAACCATAAGGGGGGTGCATGGAAAAATCAAGCCATAGTCTTAGCGCCCCCGACAGAGCCGACAGCGCCCCCCTTTGCCATGGACTCACACGCATGTGACCCTACTATGCTGGGCAGGGGATGACCAGCACGGTCACACAGGAAACGCCAGGGAGATTTCCAGATGAGCCAAGCATATCGAACGCATCACGAAGCCGGCACGGAAGGCCGCCGCGCCGCTTCCCCGGCCAGTTCCTGGACCAGTTCCCCGATCAATTCCCCGATCAATTCCCTGGCCGTCTTTCTGGCTGCCGCGCTTATGGTGGTCGCCCTTGTCCGCCCGGCCATGGCGGAGCAGGCGCCCCCCGCCTGGCCCGGCGTGTCGCTGGACCCGGCCATTCCCACGGTGGCCGATGTTCTCGGCTATGAAAGCGGCAGCCGCATCACCACCCACGCGGACATGGTGCGCTATATGCAGGCCCTGAAGGACGCGGCGCCAGACAGGATCAAGCTGTTCCGCTACGGCGAGACATGGGAAGGCCGCGCCCTGATCTATGCCGCCATCGCCAAGCCGGAAACACTGGCCCGGCTGGACAGCATCAAGCAGGACACGGCCATGCTCGCCGATCCCCGTGGCCATGATGACAGCGCGCTGAAAGCCGCCAAGGCGGACCTGCCGGTGATCACCTGGCTGGCCTATTCGGTGCACGGCAACGAGGTTTCCGGCGCCGACGCGGCCATGCAGACCGCCTATCACCTGCTGGCGGCGAGGGACAGCCAGCGCGTGGACAGCATCCTGGAAAACAGCATCGCCATCATTAATCCGCTGCAAAATCCCGACGGGCGGGACCGGTTCATCAACCGATTCCGTATCCACAAGGGGGTGGAGGCATCCGCCGACCGGCTGAGCGCGGAGCACAACGAGCCCTGGCCCTCCGGGCGGACCAATCATTATATGTTCGACCTGAACCGCGACTGGCTGGCCCTGACCCAGCCGGAAACACGCGGCCATGTGAAGGCGCTGCGCCAGTGGATGCCGCAGGTCTTCGTGGACCTGCACGAAATGGGCGGCGACAGCACCTATTATTTCGCGCCCGAAGCGGTCCCCTATAATCCGCACCTGACCGGGGACCAGCGGGACAGCCTGTTCCTGTTCGGCAAGAACAATGCCCGGCACTTTGACCGATTCGGCATCCCCTATTTCACCCGCGATGTGTATGACGCCTTCTATCCCGGTTATGGCGCAAGCTGGCCCGCCTATTTCGGCGCCGTATCCATGACCTATGAACAGGCTTCGGCGCGTGGCCTCCGATTCCGCAAGTCGGATGGCACGGAACTGACCTTCCGGGACAGTGTGCAGCATCACTTCATCGCCTCCATTTCCACGCTGGAGGCGGCGGCGGCCAACCGGGCCAGGCTGCTGGATGATTTTCTGGACTATCAGCGCTCCGCCATTGAGGAGGGCCGGAAATCGGACGACCGGCGCAGCTATATCTTCCCCAACCGGCGCGATGCGGCGGGCCACCGCAAGCTGATGGGCGTGCTCGGCGAAATGGGCATCGAAGTGCAGCAGACCACCGGCACCGCCCGCGCCTGCGGCGAAACCGTGCCGCAGGGCGCCTATGTGATCGACGCCGCCCAGCCCCGCAAGCGCATGATCAACACCCTGCTGAACCCGCAGGTGGACATGGAAGCGGATTTCGTCGCCGAGCAGGAGCGCAAGCGCGGCAAGGACCTGCCCCACGACATCTATGACGTGACCGCCTGGTCCCTGGCCAAGATGTACAATCTGGACATGAAGCTGTGCGGCAAGCCGGTGGACGGCCCGCTGGTGCCCGCTGGCCGGAACCGGGTCACCCCCGGCACGCTGACGGCGGACCCGGACAGCATCGCCTATCTGGTGGAATGGGGCGACATGGCCGCCGTGCGCCTGCTGGCCGGGGCCCTGAAGGACGGCCTGGTGGTCAAGGCCACCGATGAAACCTTCACGCAAAACGGTAAGACCTGGCCGCGCGGTACGCTGATTTTCCCGGTCGGGGACAATGCCGCCACCCTGCCCGACACCCTGAAAGAGCTTGCGGTGAAAACCGGCGCCAATGTGGTCGGCACCGCCAGCGGCTGGGTATCCAAGGGGGCGGAGTTCGGCGCCCGGTCGGTGCACCGCATTCATACGCCCCGCATCGCCATGGCCTGGGATGAGCCCACCAGTTCCTATAGCGCGGGCAACAGCCGCTTCGTAATCGAACATCAGATCGGCCTGCCGGTCACCGTGATCCGCACCGACGACCTGAAATCCGCCCTGCTGGAACGCTATGACGTGCTGATCCTGCCGGATGAGGGCTGGGGCGGTTCCTATGCCGACAGTTTCGGCGAGACCGGCGTGAAAACCCTGAGCGCCTTCGTCGAGCGCGGCGGGGTGCTGATCGGCCAGAAAGGCGCGGTGAACTGGCTGGCGGACCCGGATACGGGGCTGCTTTCCACGCGCCGGGAATATCAGCTTCGGGACGACGACGCGGAAAAGAAAGACGACACCGACGACGCCATGGTCGCGGGCACCCGGATCGCATCAAAGAATGCGCTTCACGCGGCCACCACCCCGGCGGAGGAACGGCCCGACAGCATCCCCGGCGCGCTGATCCATGCCCGCACGGACCCGGACAACTGGCTGACCAACGGCGTGGCGGATCGGCTGAACGTGCTGGTGCGGGGCCGGGGCATCTTTACCCCGCTGAAACGGGACAAGGGTGTGAATGCCGTCCATTTCGAGGGCGCGGAGGATCTGCTGTCCAGCGGCTATCTGTGGCAGGAAAACCGTCGGCAACTGGCCTACAAGCCGTTTGCCATGGTGGAAAAACGCGGTCGGGGGCTGGTGATCGCCTTCACCGAAGACCCCACCATCCGCGCCTATCTGGACGGGCTCGGCGTGATCTATGCCAATGCGGTGCTGACCGGCAGCGCCCATGCCAACCCGTTACGCTGACGCCGGAGGACACCGCCCATGGCCCGTCTGCTTTTCTATCTGGACGACTACAGCCACGACCCCTGGCGGAAGGCTTTTGCGGCCACCGCCGGGGACATCGCCTTTCACGGCCACCCGGACTGGCCGGACGATGACGGCACCCCCACCTATGCGCTGGTCTGGCATCCGCCCCATGGCCTGCTGGCCAGCCTGCCCCGGCTGGACGCCATCTTTTCCCTGGGCGCCGGGGTGGACCATCTGCTGGATGACCCGGACCTGCCCGATGTGCCCATCATCCGCATGGGGGATAGCGGGCTCCGGCAGGGCATGGCCGAATATGTGCTGCTTCAGGTGCTGTTCCATCAGCGCAAAATGCCCGCCATTCTGGCCCAGCAGCAGGCCCACCGGTTTGAGCGGGTGTTCAGCCCGGTGGCGCAGGAATGCACGGTGGGCCTGATGGGACTGGGGGCGCTGGGCCAGAGCGTGGCGGCGGCGCTCCAACCGCTGGGCTATGGTCTCAGGGCATGGACCCGCACGGGAAAGCGCGCCATGAACGGGCTGGACCATTTCCACGGCGCGGACCAGCTCGGCACCTTTCTGGCGGGCTGCACCATGGTGGTGGGGCTGCTGCCCGATACGCCGCAGACCACCCATCTGCTGAATGCCGAGACGCTGGATCAACTGCCGCGCGGCGCGGTGGTGATCAATGCCGGGCGCGGCAATCTGGTGGATCTGGATGCCCTGCTGGCCCGGCTTGAAAGCGGCGCCCTGGGCGGTGCCAGCCTGGATGTGTTCCCCTCCGAGCCCCTGCCCGCCGACCATCCCGCATGGACCGCGCCCAATCTGGTGGTCACACCGCACAGCGCCGCCATCACCCGCCCGGATACGGCGGCCCGCTTTGTCACGGAAACCATCGCCCAACTCCAGCACGGCGAAACACCCCCCACTCTGCTGGATCGCGGGCGCGGCTATTGATGCGATCCCTGATGCGAACCTTGATCCGGGGGCAAAAGCGCGACCTGTAAGGGGGGCGGGCTTTTCAACACGGTTCAAACACATTATGTAACGGATCGGTCATCCGTTTCCCTGCCCGTTGCCGGGGCATTTTCAGGACCTTTTCGTTTATGGCCTTTCTGCAAGCTTTCGCCGGTCTCATCCTGTTGGTGGTGGCGGGCGACGCCCTGGTCCGGGGGTCCGTATCGCTGGCACGCCGAAGCGGTGTGCCGGTCATCATTATCGGCATGACCATCGTGGCCTTCGGCACCTCCGCGCCGGAACTGATGGTGGGCATCGATGCGGTCCTCACCGGCGCGCCCACCCTGGCCATGGGCAATGTGGTAGGGTCCAATATCGCCAATATCCTGCTGGTGGTGTCCGTGCCTGCCATGATCGCGCCCGTGGCCTGCCACGGCGAACGCATGGGCCGCACCATCGGCTTCGTGCTGGCCGCGAGCCTGCTGTTCCCGCTGGCGGGGGCCACGCTCGGCGGCTTTCCGCCCTGGCTTGGCGTGCTGATGACCGCGGCACTGGGCGCCTTTCTGGTGTACAGCGCCCGGCACGCCCGGCGCCATTCCGCCGCGGCGCGGGAAGCCATCCCGGAACTGGAAGAAGCCAGCCGCACGCCGGACCCGGTATGGCTGTCCACCGTGCTGGTGGTGGCGGGCCTGGGCGGCCTGATCTGGGGGGCGGACCTGCTGGTGGAAGGATCCGTCACCATTGCGCGCGTGTTCGGCGTGTCGGAAGCGGTGATCGGGCTGACGCTTGTGGCGATCGGCACCAGCCTGCCGGAACTGATCACCGGCGTGATGGCGGCGCTGCGCGGCCATGGCGACGTGGCGATCGGCAATGTGGTGGGCTCCAACCTGTTCAATCTGCTGGGCATTATCGGCGTTTCCTCGCTGTTCGGCACGATCCCGGCACCAGACAGCTTTATGAGAGTGGATTTCTGGGTGATGATCGCCACCACCCTGTTGCTGCTGCCATTCTATCTGACCAAACGCGCCATTGGCCGGGGTATGGGCATCGCCATGCTGGTGGCCTATGCGGGCTATCTGGCCTATCTGGCGAGCACCAACAGCCAGCTTGTGGAGCAGGCCCTTTGACAGGCGGCATCGCCATTCACGGCCTGAGTGACCGGGACCGGGCGGCGGTGGCCGCCCTGAAGGGCGCGGGCGACCGCCTGATCGAAATGGGTGACAGCCTGGAAAACACACCAAAATCCCGCGAGCAGGCCCGTGCCCTGATTTTCACGCCCGAAGATGCCGCCAGCGGCGCGGCCCGTCTGCACGCCTTTGCCCGCAATGCCCGCGCCGCCGGCCACCCGGACCCAGTTGCCGTGCTGCTGCTGGATACGGCGCTGCTGACCCCCGGCGGCGCCAGCGGGGCGAAGGCGGGACTGGTGGACCTGGTCAGCACGGCGGCGCTTGACCTTGCCCCCCACTGCCGGGTATGTGGCTTGATGACGGGTGCGGCCACTCCGGCTGACGCCCTGACCCGCTGTCTCGCCTTTGTGCTCGAATCGGACATCTATACCGGGCACATCCTGAAAGTCAGCGCGGGCGCCTAAAACGCCCTGACCGGACCTGCCCTGAGGAGAGAAGAGCGCCCGATGGCCGACGACCGCCCCACAGCCCCGCAGCTCGACCCCGTAGAGACGGGCGACGCCGTGGTCCCCTTTGCCGATGCGGCACGCGGCGTTCGCCGGGTCTTTGTGCGCAATCTGTTGCGGCAGGCGCGGATCGGCGTATTCGCCCATGAGCAGGAACGGGTGCAGACCGTTCGCATCACGGTGGACCTGAGCGTGCGGGAAGATCGGGTTCATCACCGGGACAATCTGGAAAACGTACTCTGCTACAAGGATGTGGTGGAGCGGATCGACGCGATCCTGGAAGGCGGCCACATCAATCTGGTGGAATCCATGGCCGAGCGCATCGCTGAAAGCGAGCTGGCCGATGGCCGCGTGCTGTCGGCACGGGTCATGGTGGAAAAACTGGAAGCCATCGACGGCGCGGACAGCGTGGGCGTGGAAATCGAACGCCATCGCCCCGCCTGATATTGGCCCGCCTTTGCTGATACCCTCAACCGCCTGATAACCGCCCGGAAAAGCGTAGCCCGAACAATGCCGCAAGAAGGGCGATTTCGGGGGTGTGCCCAATGCCTTATGCACAGCGCGCTTTCAGGCCCTTGCGCCGCCCCGCACGGACGGGCGATTAAATTCCCTTCAAATCATTGCGGCCTGTTGACAGCAGGAAATTTCATTAAAAACAATGAGTTGACTTTTGTGCTTAAAAATTATGCAAGTCGCTCCGAAGCCAAGGTTCCAGCCGCATTGCATTCTTGTGACAGCATTTACCCACAGGGTTTTCCACAGGCTTCGTGGACAAGTTCACAAGGCCTTGAACAGCCCCGGCTTTAGGGGGCGATTCGAGGCGCGCGTTCCCTGCGCTTTTCCCTTGGCGGTGCGCGTCGGGCGCCCTAAAACTCATGCCATGAGCAATCCGGCCATGACCAATCTGGACCACGGGGTGTCGGTGATCCGGGCCCATGCCAGAACGGCGCCACAGGCGCCGGGCGTCTATCGCATGATCGACCGCCATGGCGACGTGCTTTATGTGGGCAAAGCGAAGAACCTGTCGCGCCGGGTGCCCGCCTATACCCGCGTCAATCAATTGCCCACCCGGCTGTTGCGGCTGGTCAGCGCCACGGTGGAAATGGATTTCATCACCACCCGCACGGAAGCCGAAGCGCTGCTCAGGGAAGCCACGCTGATCAAGCGGTTCAAGCCGCCCTTCAATGTACTGCTGAAGGACGACAAGTCCTTTCCCTATATCCTGCTGCGGGACGACCACCCCTGGCCGCAGATCACCAAGCATCGGGGCGCGCGCAAGGGCAAAGGCCACTATTACGGCCCCTTTGCCAATACCAGCGCGGTCAACAACACGCTGAACACCCTGCAAAAAGTGTTTCAGCTCCGCTCCTGCACCGATGCCACGCTGGAAAACCGCTCCCGCCCCTGCCTGCTGTATCAGATCAAACGCTGCTCGGCGCCCTGCGTGGGGCGGGTGGATGCAACCACCTATGCCAATGAGGTGGCCGACGCCCGCGCCTTTCTGGAAGGGCGCACAACGGCGATCCAGAAAACCTTTGCCGAAAAGATGCAGGCGGCCAGCGACGCGCTGGATTTCGAGACCGCCGCCCTGTACCGGGACCGACTGAAAGCGCTGACCCAGATTCAGTCTCATCAGACCTACACCGATGGCCAGCCCGACGACGGGGATGTGATCGCCGCCGCCCGCGCCGGGGACCGGGTGGCGATCCAGATCGTGTTCTTCCGCGCGGGCCAGAACTGGGGCCACCGGGCCTTCTTCCCCCGGCACGCCCCCGAAACCCCGCTTGCCGAGGTGCTCACCGCCTTTATCGGCCAGTTCTATGACAACAAGCCCGCACCAAGGCGGATCATGCTGTCTCACGATCCGGCGGAAAAACCCCTTTTGGCGGAGGCCCTGAGCGCGCGCATGGACCACAAGGTCACTTTGAGCCGCCCGGCACGGGGCGCCAAGGCCAGGGTGGTGGCGGAAGCGGTGCGTAATGCGGAACAGGCGCTGGAACGCAAGCTGGCGGAAAGCGCCAGCCAGAAGCAATTGCTGGCGGCGGTTCAGGATGCCTTCGATCTACCCGCCCCGCCGCGCCGGATCGAGGTGTATGACAACAGCCACACCCGCGGCAATGAAGCCATCGGCGCCATGGTGGTGGCCGGGCCGGACGGGTTCGAGAAAAAAGCCTATCGCACCTTCAACATCAAGGATGAAACCCTGTCCCCCGGCGACGATTACGGCATGATGCGCGAAGTGATGACCCGGCGCTTCAAGCGGCTGGTCAAGGAAGACGGCGACCGCAGCCGCGGCCACTGGCCGGACCTGGTACTGATCGATGGCGGGCGCGGGCAGTTGTCCGCGGTGGTGGAGACGCTGAACGGGCTGGGCGTGGCCGATGTGGCGCTGGTGGCGGTATCCAAGGGGCCGGATCGCCATGCCGGGCGGGAACAGTTCCACATGCCGGGCCGGGCCAGCTTCACCCTGCCGCCCAATGCGCCGGTGATGCATTATCTCCAGCGCCTTCGGGACGAGGCCCACCGCTTCGCCATCGGCACCCACCGGGCGAAGCGTGGCAAGGCACGCACCCGTTCCGGGCTGGATGACGTGCCGGGCATCGGGCCGAAACGGAAAAAGGCCCTGCTGCACCATTTCGGATCGGCCAAGGCGGTGGCGGGCGCCGACCTGGGGGACTTGCAGGCGGTGGACGGCATATCGCGCGCCATGGCACAGGAAATCTTCGACTTTTTCCGCGACTGACCCCGCATCATCAGGGCCACGCCGACACCGCAACCGGCATCTTGCCCGGCTCCGTGCTTGACCGGGGCCTGACATGGTTTACGGTCCATCCTGAATCGGCGCCCGCGCGGGCCATGCCCCCGCCCGGCGACCGGCATCCGTCCCACCCCTGATAAAAGGATTCCCCGGATGTGGACCCTGCCCAACCTGCTCACCCTCTCGCGCATTGCCGTGATCCCGCTTCTCATGGGCAGCTTCTATCTGGCGCAGCCGCTGGGCAGCCATCTGGCCTTCATTCTGTTCGTGCTGGCGGGCGTGACCGATTTCTTCGACGGCTGGGTGGCCCGCAATATGGGCAGCGTGTCCCAGATCGGCATTTTCCTGGACCCCATCGCCGACAAGCTGATGGTGGCGGCAGTGATCATCATGGTGGTGGATGTGAACTGGGTCACCGGCCTGCACAGCATTCCGGCGGTCATCATCATGTGCCGGGAACTGCTGGTATCGGGCCTGCGGGAATATCTGGCGGGGGTACGGGTCAGCGTGCCCGTGACATGGCTCGCCAAATGGAAAACCACGGTGCAGATGGTGGCGCTGGGGGCGCTCACCTGGGTGGAAGGGGGCGCCGCGCTCGGCCTGCCCGCCCATGAAATCGGCCTGACCCTGTTATGGCTTGCCGCTGTGCTGACGCTCTATACGGGCTATGATTATGTACGTGGCGGCATGAAACACATGGTGTAACCGATGAAGGACACGCCCCTGACCCTGCTTTATTTCGCCTGGATGCGCGATGCCGTGGGCAGCGGCGAGGAGCAGCGCCCCCTGCCCGACGGCATCCACACCGTGGCCGGGCTGGTGGATCATCTGCGCGGGCTGAGCCCCGGCCATGACAGGGCGCTGGGCGACCCGGCCCTTTTGCGTGTGGCCGTCAATCAGGAATGGTGCCGGCTGGACAGCGCGGTGGCGCCGGGGGACGAGGTGGCCTTCTTTCCGCCCGTCACCGGGGGCTGACGCCATGTCCGCCGACTCCATCACGGACCCCGTTCATGCCCGCGTTCAGCAGGCGCCGATCGACCATGCGGCGGAGCGCGCGGCCCTGACCGGCAACCGCGTGGACATGGGCGCCGTGGTCAGCTTCACCGGCACCGTGCGGGATCAGAACGGCACGCTCACCGCCCTGCATCTGGACCATTATCCCGGCATGACGGAGCGGGAGATCAGGCGCATTCTGGACCGCGCCATGGCCCGTTGGCCGCTGACCGGATGCCGGGTGGTCCACCGGGTCGGCACGCTGGCACCGGGGGAGGACATCGTGGCCGTGCTCACCGCCAGCGCGCACCGGGAGGCCGCCTTCGATGCCGCCCGCTTCATCATGGACTATCTCAAGACCGACGCCCCCTTCTGGAAGCGGGAAGACGGCCCGCACGGCAGCACATGGGTCCCGGCCCGCGCGGGCGACGATGCGGCCCGCACCGCCTGGGAACAGCCCGCGCCAGCCAATCCGGGCGACGGCGATTAAGAAAAAGGCCCGCCCCCTTCGGGACGGGCCTTGATCAGGGCCGGCTGACGCGCAAGGGCTCAGTTCTGCTGACGGCGCAGAAAGCTGGGAATTTCCAGTTGCTCGCTACCGCGATCCCGATTTTCCGGCGCGGGCCGATCCTCGACGCTCACGCCCCCAAGGCTGGCATCACCCTCCCCGTGGGTACCGGCGTCATGGGTGTCCGCCTGATCGTTCACCGGGTTCGGCTGCACCTTGCGGCGGCTGCGCCGGGCGAACATGCTCAGGCGGGTATCCCGCTTTTCCCCGCCTTCACTGGAGCGCGTGTTGTCACCGGTGTCACGGCGGCCCGTATAGGCGGCCTCCTTCATCGGGTCGGCGGCCTCCAGCGGCTGGTTGGACACTTTGGGCGTCTTGGGCGCCTCGGCGGTGAACCCGGCATCCTGGCTGGCCGCCACGGCCCGTGCCTCTATGTCATACTGCTCGTCCGTCGGGGCCGTGTCACCGGCGCGGGCGGCGGGTGCCGGGTCCGGCGCCTGCCGGGAAGGCTGCTCCGCCTGAGGTGCCGTTTCGGCGCGGGATGCCGTTTCCGCATGAGGGGCGGATGCGGCCGCCTGCGGGGTCGGGGCTGCGGCTTCCGACCGGTCAGGGGCGACTTCCCGCGCGGCGGGCGCCGGGGCCGTGTCTTCCCCGGTCGGCTTTTCATCGGGTGCCGTCTCGGCGGCTGTCTTCTCGTCGCCCCCGTTGTCCACATTGCGCGGCTGCGGCGGGGTGACCGGCGCGCGGCTCGGCCGGGGCACGGCCACGCCGTTCTCGCTGCCCTCGATACCGGTGGCCACCACGGACACCCTGAGCTTGCCGTCCAGGCTTTCATTGAAGGCCGAGCCGAAGACGATGAGCGCATCCGGGTCCACCTGCTCGCGGACCATGTTCACAGCCTCGTCCACTTCATAAAGCGTCATGTCCATGCCGCCGGTCACATTGATGATGACCCCCTGCGCGCCCTGAAGCGATGCCTCTTCCAGCAGCGGATTGGAAATGGCGGCGGCCGCGGCATCCTGTGCGCGGTTCTCGCCCTCGGCCTCGCCGGTGCCCATCATGGCCTTGCCCATATGCTCCATGACGGTGCGCACATCGGCAAAATCCAGATTGATCAGGCCGGGCATCACCATCAGGTCGGTGATGCCGCGCACGCCGGAATGCAACACCTCGTCCGCCATGTTGAAGGCGTCGGCGAAGGTGGTCTTCTCATTGGCCACGCGGAACAGGTTCTGGTTCGGAATGATGATCAGCGTATCCACATGGCCCGCCAGTTCCTGAATGCCCGCTTCGGCAATCTTCATGCGGCGGCTGCCTTCGAACTGGAACGGCTTTGTCACGACGCCCACGGTGAGAATCTTCTTCTCCCGCGCGCGACGGGCCACCACGGGCGCGGCGCCGGTGCCGGTGCCACCCCCCATGCCCGCCGTGATGAAGGCCATATGGCAGCCTTCCAGCGTTTCATCGATGATCTTGACCGCCTCTTCCGCCGCGGCCTCACCCACGCTGGGCTGCGCCCCCGCGCCCAGCCCCTGGGTGATTTCCACACCAAGCTGGATGCGGTTGTCCGCCTCGGAATTGGCCAGCGCCTGGGCGTCCGTATTGGCCACCACGAAGTCCACCCCCTGAAGGCTGGACAGGATCATGTTGTTCACCGCGTTGCACCCGGCGCCACCCACGCCGACCACCGCGATGCGGGGTTTCAGTTCTGTCAGTTCCGTATTGGAAAATTCGATCGGCATTGCCCTGCTCCTTGCATGTTATGCGTCTGCTATCGTGACCGGTCGGGGTCCGGCAACCCCTTTTCCCGGCCTGGTCCGCTTTTCCCGTCTTTTCCCCGTTCAGGTCTGTTTGTTTTCCTTGTCATACTCCCCGAAGCGCGGCCCTTCTCAGAACGACTCCCGCATCCAGTGCCACAGCCGCGGCCAGGGGCCGAGCGCCGGGGCCGTTTCGGATGCCGCCCGCGCCCCGGCGGACGCATCCGGCGCGGCATAAGGCGCAGCCGGTGGCCACAAATCCCTGAAGGCGTCCCTGAGCGCACCCGGCCGCCAGCCGCGCCCCGGCGCCGGATCGAACGCCAGCGGCCCGGTCAGTGGATGGGCGGCGGCATACATCATCAGGCCCACGGGCACGGCATGGCCGGGGTCTCGCCAACTGGCGGGAAGGTGCTTCAGGCGGGGCGGCTCGGCCAGGCGCACCGGATGGCCCAGCACCTGTTCCGCCAGGCTGTCCATCTGCGACAGTCTCGCCGCACTGCCCGCCAGCACCACCGTTCCCTCGAAATGAAGGGCATCCAGTTCTTCCCGCACGGCTTCCAGCATCACGGTCATCTGTGCCTCGATCACGCCGTTCAGCGCCGCCTGCCCGATGGAGCGCGCCCCGGCGCCATCATCCGGCACAGTCAGAGAGTGCCGGGCATCCGAGCTGGCCACCATGGCGGCACCGTAACGGTTCTTGATCGCCTCCGCCTGATCGTCGCTCAGGTGAAAGCGGGCGGCGATGTCGGCGAGAACATCCCCGTCGCCAAAAGGCAGGCTGCTGCCATGCACCAGTTCATTTCCGGCAAGAACCGCCATTTGAATGGAGGCATGGCCCACATCCACGAAAGCGGCGCCGTCTTCACGCTCTTCACCGGTCAGGGCGGCGGCGGCGCCCACATGGGCGGCGGATACGGTGCCCAACAAGCGCAGATGGGCACGGGCGACGCTTTCCTCCAGCGCGCGAACCACATCCCGATCCGCTTCCACACTAACATAAAAGCCGGTCAGGCGATCCCCACAAACACCGAAAGGCGGCGCCACATGCTCCTGCCCGTCCAGATCGAAAGCCACTGCATGGCGGGTCATGACCAGCCGGTCTGAGCGCGCCGGGGGCAACTGATCCGCCAGCGCGGCCAGATGGGTCGCCGTCACGGCCACGCCGTCCAGCGCCAGTGTCGGCTCGTGCGCGGTGGTGGCCATCTGGGCGCCGGAAACCGCCAGCAGCGCCCCCGTGGCGGTAACGCCGGCGCTGCGCTCGGCCTGATCCACGGCGCTGCGAATGGCGGCTTCCACCTGATCCATGTCGCCGGGCTGATCGCCCTGCATACCCAGATTCTGCGCCGTGCCGGTGCCAAGAATGCGGAAGCCGCCCTGACCATCCATATCGGCCAGCAGGCAGGACACCTTGGTACTGCCCACATCGAGCACGGCCAGAATGCCATCCGCCAGGGCGGCGGCTGAACGATTACCGGTCTGTTGCTGGGACAGGGCACCGTTCATGGGTCACATTGCCTTTTCTTCACCGGCCATCATACGCTGGCCCGCCTCGGTAACGCGCATCACCAGCCGATCCGGCAGGCGCAGATCGATCACCTGCACCTCCCGCGAGAGAAGGCGGTACTGTGCTTCCAGATCCCGGAACCGGGCAAGCGCGCGGGCGGCGTCATAGGCCGGTGCATCATCGGCGGGCAGGCGCAGGCGAATGCCATTGTCGAACAAGAGGTCCCAGCGCCGATCGCCCACGCGCACCGCGCGCGCCACCCTGGGCGCCAGTTCGGGCATATGGGCGAGCATCCGGTCCAACTGGTCCAGCGCGCGATTGGCGCCCGGCCCCACCACCAGCCGCAAATGGGCAAAGCGGCTGATGCCCCGATCGGTGATCGGCGTGCCGTCCCGGTCCACCACATGCAGGGTGCCATCCCGCTGCCACAGGGCGCGGGGTTCCCGCTCGGTAATGGCAACGATCAACCGCCCCGGCAGGCTGCGGGTCACCCGCGCACGCGCCACCCAGGGCAGACCCTCCAGCCGCTGCTTCATGGCCTGAAGGTCGATACCGCCAAGCGGCATCCCCCGGTCCACATGCAGCCGCGCCAGCACACTGCGGCGGCTGGTGCGGTCCAGCCCCGTGATCTCCAGCGTTTGCAGCACCATGCCGGTGCGCGCCGTCACCCCGCTCAGCCAGCTACGCGGCATGACCTCGCCGCCCGCCGCCCAGGCGGCCCCGGCACAGAGCAGAATCGCCAGCGCGCTCATCATGCCCTTGCGGCGTGCCATGGATCTGATCATGCGATGTCCTCCCCCTTGCGGGCCGGGCCGGGCTCTCCGATGCGGCGGATTTCCCAGTCCAGCGTGACCCCCGTGACGGCCTTGACCCGGCGCCGCACCTCCTCGCCCAGTGTCTCGATATCGTGCGCCGTGGCATGACCCAGATTGATCAGGAAATTGGTATGCTTTTCGGAAATCTGCGCATCGCCCACGCGCAGGCCCCGGCACCCGGCCCGGTCCACCAGTTCCCACGCCTTTTCGCCCGGCGGATTGGTAAAGGTGCTGCCGCCGGTGCGGGTGCCGATGGGCTGGCTGTCGCTGCGGGCGGTGGTGATCGCCGTCATGGCTTCCTCGATCGTCTCCGGCGCGCCCGGCTCTGCGGCCATGGTCGCTTCCAGAAAAATCACCTCCCCGGCCCTGGCACAGCGGCGATAGGAAAAGCCCAGCGCGTCCGGTGTCAGAGTCACCGGCCTGCCGTCGCGCGTCAGGACGCGGGCGGATGTGACCACATCGGCCATGTCCCGGCCATAGGCGCCCGCATTCATGGCCAGTGCGCCGCCAATGGTACCGGGCACACCCACCAGAAATTCCAGCCCCGCCAGCCCCGCATCCCGCGCCGCGCGGGCCACATGCACATCCATCGCCCCGGCGGCGGCGGTCACACCGTGGGGGCCGGTCGTCACGGCCTGAAAGGCACGGCCAAGGCGGATCACCACGCCGCGCACCCCACCATCCCGCACCAGCAGGTTCGAGCCCACGCCCAGCACCAGAAGCGGCACATCCTTCGGGCAGGCGGCCAGAAACGCGGCCAGATCGGCCTCGTCCTGTGGTTCGAACAGCACATCCGCCGGGCCGCCGGTGCGAAACCAGCTAAAGCGCCGAAGCGGCGCATCGGCGGTAAGCCGCCCGCGCACCGGGGGCAGCCGCTCCATCAGGGAACTGGCAAGGCGCGCTTCGCCGGTCATGGCGCCTCCTTTCCCGAACGGCCCGCCCGCACGCGCGCCACGGCTTCGGGCAGGCGCGCGGCCCAGTGCGTGATACTGCCCGCGCCGAGACAGACAATGGCATCGCCTTCGCGGATCTCGTCCGCCAGCGCGTCGGCCAGATCCGCTTCATCCGTCACGGTGCGGGCGCCCCGGTGGCCATGGCCTTCCAGCCCGGCCACCAGCGCGGCACTGTCCACGCCGGGAACCGGCTCCTCCCCGGCGGCGTGAACCGGTGTCACATAAACCCTGTCCGCATCGTTGAAGCAGGTGCAGAAATCCTCGAACAGGCTGGACAGGCGGGAATAGCGATGCGGCTGCATCACCGCCAGCACGCGGCCCGGAAAGCTGTCCCGCGCGGCCTTCAGCACATGGGCGATTTCCACCGGGTGGTGGCCGTAATCGTCGATCACCGTGGCGCCCGCCACGTCGCCCACACGGGTGAAGCGCCGCTTGACCCCGCCGAAGGAGGCAAAGGCCCGGCGCAATGTGGCATCGTCCACGCCCATTTCCAGCCCCACCGTGATGGCGGCCAGCGCGTTCTGGATATTGTGCCTGCCGGGCATGGGCAGGCGCAGGTCCGTGATCATCCGGTCATCGGCCCCGGACTTGCCGCGCACGCGCACGTCGAATGTGACCGCCCCGTGCGCCGACTGCTGGTTTTCCGCTTTGATGTCCGCCTGCGGGGAAAAGCCATATGTGACCACCTTGCGATCCTGAATGGCGGGAATCAGGCCCTGCACGTCCGCATGGTCGATGCACAGAATCGCCGCGCCGTAAAAAGGCACCCGGTCCAGAAAGGTCTGAAAGGCGGCGCGCACCGCGTCGAAATCGCCGTAAAAATCCAGATGCTCCGGGTCCATATTGGTGACCACGGCCAGCGTGGCGGGCAGCTTGGTAAAGGTGCCGTCGCTCTCGTCCGCTTCCACCACCATCCAGTCACCCTCGCCCAGGCGGGCATTGGTGCCATAATGATTGATGATGCCGCCATTGATGACCGTGGGATCGATGCCAGCCGCTTCCAGCACCGCCGCCACCATGGATGTGGTGGTGGTCTTGCCATGCGTGCCCGCCACGGACACGCACCATTTCAGACGCATCAGTTCCGCCAGCATTTCCGCCCGGCGCACCACCGGCAGGCCCGCCTTGCGGGCGGCCACCACTTCCGGGTTGTCCGCCTTGATGGCGCTGGAAACCACGACCACGGCGCAATCGGCCACATTATCCGCCTTCTGGCCTTCCACCACCCGGATGCCCAGATCGCGCAACCGGGTGACATTGGCGCTGACCGCCACGTCGCTGCCCTGTACCGCATAGCCCAGATTGTGCATCACTTCCGCGATACCGGACATGCCGATGCCGCCAATGCCGACAAAATGGACCCGGCCAATATGGAAGGGGATGCCCTTGGTCATGTGATTCTGCCCCTTTGGATCAGTGTTTCGGTCATGTCCGCCAGCTTCGAAGCCGCATCGGGCGCCGCCAGGCTGGCGCTGGCCGTGGCGGCACGGGCCAGGATATCCGGTGCCGCGATCAGGTCCGCCACCCGATGGACCAGCGCATCCGCCGTGAAGGCGTCTTCCGTCAGCATCCAGCCGCCGCCCGCGCGCACCAGCCGTTCGGCATTGAAGCGCTGATGATCGTCCGCCGCCACGCGCAGCGGCACCAGAATGGCGGGGCGGCCCAGTGCCGTCACCTCCGCCAGCGTGGATGCCCCGGCCCGGCAGATCACCAGATGGGTATCCGCCAGCCGTTCGGGCACATCCTGGAAAAAGGCGCGCACATCCGCATCGATCCCGGCGGCGGTATAAGTCCCTTCAACCCGCGCCACATCCTCTGGCCGGGCCTGATGCACCACGTTCAGGCGCTGGCGCAGGCTGTCATCCAGCCGGGACAGCGCCGTCGGCACCACATCGGACAGGATGCGCGCCCCCTGGCTGCCGCCCAGCACCATCAGCCGCACCGGCCCCGTGCCCTTTGGCACCGGATAGGGCCGATCAGCCAGCCGCGCCACCGCCCCGCCGACGGGGTTTCCGGTGGCCAGGGTCGGCACGCCCAAAGGCACGCGCCGCGTATCCGGCAGGCCCAGCGCCACACCGGCAGTCTTGGGCGCCATCCAGCGATTGACCCGGCCCAGCACCGCGTTCTGTTCATGCACCATGGCGGGGATGGCACGGGTGCGTGCGGCCAGCAGGCCCGGCATGGTGGGATAGCCGCCAAAACCCACCACCGCATCCACCGGTGTGGTAATCCAGGCCCGTCGCACCTGCACAAGGCTGGTGAACACGCTCCATACCGCGCGGGTCTTGCCGATCAGGCCACCGCCCATATGGCTGTGGGCATTCAGCACCATCCGCGGCAGGTCCGTCATGACCGGAAAACGGGCGCCGCGCGGGTCCGTCACCAGAGACACTTCCACCCCCCGCGCCCGCAGCGCATCCGCCAGCGCGGCGGCGGGCATCATGTGGCCCAGCGTACCCCCCGCCAGCAAGGCCACGCGGCGGGCCGAAGCCTGTTCCGGGGCTTCGGCGTCCATGGGTTCGGCGTTGGGTGCGTGTGGGGCGGGGTTCGTCATGCGTGCCTCCCCACCGGAAGGCCCAGTGTGGCCGGGCGCAGAAACCGGTTGCGCCGGGTGAAGGCCAATACCATGCCGATGGTCAGCGCCAGCGCCAGCATGGACGATCCGCCATAGCTGATGAAAGGCAGTGTCATACCCTTGGCGGGCAGAACGGCCAGATTCACCCCGATATTGATCATAGCCTGAAGGCCGAACTGTACCAGCAGGCCAGCCGTTGCCAGAAGGCGGAACGGGTCGTCCTCCTCCACCAGTTGGGACAGGCCGCGCAGCACGATTCCGGCGAACAGGGCCATCAGCAGCACCCCGGCAATGGCGCCGAATTCCTCCCCCACCACGGCGAAGATATAGTCCGTATGGGCATCGGGCAGCACCGCCTTGACCGAGCCTTCGCCCGGCCCGCGCCCGATCAGACCGCCCGCCTCGAAGGCGCGGATGGCGGTTTCGGTCTGATAGGTGTCGCCGCTGGCCGGGTTGATGAAAGTGTCGATCCGGTCGGCCACATGGGGCACCAGCGCATAAGCCACGCCCAGTGCCAGCACCAGCGCCACGGCGGCCAACAACAGCCACATCACCGGCAGGCCCGCCAGCGTCATTTGCGCCAGCCAGACCACGCCCACCAGTATGGTCTGGCCGAAATCCGGTTGCAGCACCAGCAGCGTCGCCACCACCGCGAACAGGGCCAGCGAAATCCGCTTGACCGGCAGGGCGCCATCCTGAAACCGGGCGGACAGCAGCCAGGCGATGGTCACGATGAAGACCGGCTTCATGAATTCGCTGGGTTGCAGGGTGAACGGCCCCACAGGCAACCAGCGGGTGGCGCCCTTGATGTCCGGCCCCACCAGCAGGGTCAGCCCCATCAGAACAAGCGTCAGCGGAAAGGCCAGAATGGCGCCCCGGCGCACCAGCGTGACCGGCATCACCGACACGCCCAGCACCACCAGCAGGCTGAGCCCCAGAAACACCACCTGCCGCAGAAAGAAATGCAGCCGGTCCAGCCCCAGCTTTTCCGCCACCGCCGGGCTGGCGGTCAGGGTCATCCAGAGCCCCAGCGACACCAGCAGCAGCAGAAGCAGCAGCATCCAGCGGTCCACCGTCCACCACCAGCGGGCCAAGCCGCTATTGTCGGCGCGGGAAAAAGCGCTCATGGCTGCCCCTCCCCGCCATCCACGGGATCGAGCCGGGCGACGGCGCGCTTGAACGCCTCCCCCCTGTGCTCGAAATCGCGGAAAGCATCAAAGGCCGCGGCGGCGGGGGACAGCAGCACCACTTCGCAGCCGCGCGCATTGGTGGATGCCGCCGCCACCGCATCTTCCAGACTGTCATGAACGGACAGGGGCACGCGGCCCTGAAGCGCGGCAGCCCATTCCGGCGCCGTTTCGCCGATCAGATAGGCGTGCTGCACATGGGCCAGATGAGGGTACAGACCGGCGGGGTCTTCCCCCTTGCCGCGCCCGCCCGCGATCCAGTGCAGGCGGCGGAACGCACCGAGCGCCCGGCTCGCCGCATCCATATTGGTGGCCTTGCTGTCGTTCACATAACGCACGCCGCCCACCGTGCGCACCAGTTCCTGCCGGTGTTCCAGGCCGGGGAAAGTGGCCAAACCGAGCCGCACCACTTCCCCGTCAAATCCCAGATGGTCGGCCACCGCGGCGGCGGCGGCGGCATTCTGCATATTGTGGGCGCCCTTCAGGCTCTGGCACCGGGACAGGTCCGCAAAGGGGGCGCCGTCCCTGGTCAGGGTGCGCCCGTCCGCGCCAAAGCCGGACGCCAGCGCGCCATGGCCGGAAAAGCGCGCCGGGGTGCGCCCCGCCGCTTCAAGCTCGGCGGCCACGCGCGCACAGTGGTCGTCGTCGGCACCGATAAAGGCCGCGTCCCCGCTGTCTTGCATGGCGAACAGGCGGGCCTTGGCCTGCCGGTATCCGTCCATGTCGCCGTGACGATCCAGATGGTCCGGCGTCATGTTCAGCAGAACCGCCACATCGGCCCGGAATGCCGCCGTCAGAGCCAGTTGAAAGGACGATGCCTCGATCACATAGACACCACCTTCGGGCAGCGGGTCCAGCGCCATCACCGCCTTGCCGATATTACCGCCCAGCGCCACCGGCACGCCCGCCACATCCACCAGATGGCGGATCAGGCTGACCGTGGTGGACTTGCCATTGGTGCCTGTCACCGCCACCACGCGGTGGTCGGGCAGGTGGGGCCGCGCCCACTGGAACAGGTCGAAATCGCTGATCAGCGGCACCCCGGCGGCCTTTGCCCGCGCCACCAGCGGATGCGGGGCCGGATGGGTCAGCGGCACGCCGGGCGCCAGCACAAGCCCGTCCAGCGGCGACAGGTCGGTCGCCATCAGGTCCACGATCTGGCGTGGCGCGGCCTCCCGCCGGGCGGCGTCGTCGTCCCAGGCCCAGACCTCCGCGCCCGCGCGGGTCAGGGCATAGACGGCCGCCTCGCCCGTGCGGGCAAGGCCGAACACGCCGATGCGCTTGCTGGAAAGGGAACCCAGTGGAATCATGTCATCCTCACCGCAGTTTCAAGGTGGCAAGACCAACCAGTGCGAGAATCACGGCAATGATCCAGAAGCGGATCACCACGGTGGGCTCGGCCCAGCCCTTTTGTTCAAAATGGTGGTGCAGCGGCGCCATGCGAAACACCCGGCGCCCGGTCAGCTTGAACGAGGCCACCTGCACGATCACCGACACGGTTTCCAGCACGAACAGTCCGCCAATGATTGCCAGCACGATTTCATGCTTTGTGACCGCCGCCAGGCTGCCCAGCGCCCCACCCATGGAAAGCGAGCCCGTATCGCCCATGAACACCATGGCGGGCGGCGCGTTGAACCAGAGAAAACCGAGCCCGCCGCCGATCATGGCCCCCGCGACAATGGCCAGTTCGCCCGCGCCCAGCACATGAACGATGCCCAGATAATCGGAATAAACCACATTGCCCACCAGATAGGCGATGAAGCCGAAGGCGGCGGCGGCGATGATAACCGGCACGGTGGCGAGCCCGTCCAGCCCGTCGGTCAGGTTCACCGCATTGGCGGCCCCGGCGATCACCAATACCTGAAAGGGCAGGTAAAAAAGGCCCAGATTGATCACCACATCCTTGAACACGGGCAATGCCAGCGTGGGGCTGTTGATGCCCGCCAGCCACCAGGCGGCCATCACGGCGATCAGGGCCTCAAGGGCGAATTTCAGGCGCCCCGGCACGCCGCGCGGGTTCTTCTTCACAACCTTCTGGTAATCGTCGGCAAAGCCGATCAGGCCGAACCCCATGGTCACGCCCAGCACCAGCCACACATAGGCATTGGTCAGGTCCGCCCAGAGCAGCGTGGCGACCCCCATGGACAGCAGGATCATCACGCCCCCCATGGTGGGTGTGCCCGCCTTGGTCAGAATATGACTTTCCGGGCCGTCTTCCCGGATCGGCTGCCCCTTGCCCTGCCGCGCGCGCAGAAAGCGGATCACCGCCGGGCCGATCAGAAAGCAGACGATCAGTGCCGTCAGGGTCGCCGCCCCGGTGCGGAAGGTAAGATAGCGGAACAGGTTGAAGAAACCGCCCTCGTCCGCCAATGGCACCAGCAGATTATACAACATGGGATGTACGCCTCATTGCTCTTTCTCCAACCCCAGCGCCGCGCGGATGGCGGCGGCATCATCATGGGGATGAACCCTGTCCCCGATGATCTGGCCGTTTTCATGACCCTTGCCCGCCACCACCAGCATGTGGCCGGGGCGGAGTGCGGCAATGGCCGCCGCGATGGCGCGTTGCCGGTCGCCGATTTCGGTGGCGCCGGGGCAACCCTCGCGCACTGCCGCGCGGATCGCCGCCGGGTCTTCAAAGCGGGGGTTGTCGTCCGTGACGATCACATGATCCGCCAGCCGGGCCGCGATTTCGCCCATGGGGCGGCGCTTGGCCGCATCCCGGTCGCCGCCGCAGCCGAACACCAGATGCAGCCCGTCCGGCCTGTGCGCCCTGAGCGCGGTAAGCACGGTTTCCAGGCCGGCGGGCGTATGGGCGAAATCCACATAGACAGCGCCCCCTTGCGGCGCCTCGCCCACATATTCCAGCCGCCCCGGCACGCCCGACAGGCGGCCCAGCGCGGCCAGCACGGTGGCCGCGTCCCGCTCCGGCTCCGCCGCCAGCACCAGCCCCAGCGCCGCCAGCGCATTCTGGGCCTGAAACATGCCGGCCAGCGGTATGTGCACCTGATGCGGACGCCCGAAAACGCGCAACCGCAGATGCTGGCCCGACGGCGTGGGCTCGAAGCCTTCCAGCCGCAGGTCCGCGTCCAGCGCGACCCCGAAGGTCAGGGGTTTCAGGCCGCGCCCGAAGGCCAGATCCATCAGCGGGGCGGACCAGGGATCGTCCAGATTGATGACGGCCCCCGCGCCGGGCGCCAGCAGTTCCCCGAACAGGCGGGCCTTGGCATAGAAATAGGCTTCCTCGGTGCCGTGATAATCCAGATGGTCGTGGCTGAGATTGGTGAATGCCGCCGCTTTCAGGTGCACGCCGTCCAGCCGGAACTGATCCAGCCCGTGGGAGGATGCCTCCAGCGCCGCATGACTCACCCCCGCATGGGCAAGCCGGGCCAGGGTCTGGTGCAGCACCACCGGGTCCGGCGTGGTCAGGCCGCCGGGGCTGGTCACGCCCGGCCCCACAACGCCCAGCGTGCCGACGGATGCCGCCGCACAGCCCAGGTCCGACCAGATCTGCCGGGCGAATTCCGCCACCGATGTCTTGCCGTTGGTCCCCGTTACCGCCACCTGCACCGGCACCTGCGCGCCCGCATAACGGGCCGCCAGCAGGCCATAGCGGCGGCGGGGATTGGGGTCGCTGATCAGGGGCAGGCCGTGGCTGTCCGCATCCGCCGTGGACAGGACCGCCACCGCGCCGCGCGCCACCGCATCGGGGATATGGCGGCGCCCGTCGTCCCGGCTGCCCGGCAGGGCGGCAAACAGAAAGCCCGGCTCGACCGCGCGGCTGTCGGCGGTCAGGCCGGTGATCACCGTATCCCCGCCGTTCTCCAGCCCCAGTAATTGATCGAGCGTCATGGTCATGGCGTCACTGTCCGTTTCCATCCACGGGTTCCGGCATCAGATGGGCCACCCGCTGCAGCAGCCCGCCGCCCTTGGGCCGCGGGTTCACCCCCAGAAGGGGCGCCGTGCGCAGGATCACATTGCGCACCACCGGCGCGGCGGTCCAGCCGCCGCCCTTGAAACCGAATGTGGCGTCCGTGCCCTTGGGTTCGTCCAGCAGGGCGAACACCACATAGCGCGGATCGTCCATGGGAAAGGCACCCACAAAGCTGGAAATCAGCGCGCCTTCCGCATAGCCGCCCCCGGATGCCTTTTCCGCCGTGCCGGTCTTGCCGCCAACCCGATAGCCCACGGCCTCGGCCTTGCTGCCGGTACCCTTGACCACGGCCAGCCGCATCAGGGTGCGCATGGTCCGGCTGGTTCTGTCCGAGATCACGCGCCGACCCGGCTTCCAGCGTTCTTCCTGGCGAACCAATGTGGCGGGAATACGCCGCCCGCCATTGACCAGTGCCGCCACCGCACTGGTCAGGTTCACCGGGCTTACGGCAATGCCATGACCATAGGAAACGGTCATGGTGGATACCCTGCGCCAGCGCGCAGGCACCATGGGGGCGCCCACCTCGGTCAGTTCCAGATTGACCGGGTCCAGCAGGCCAAGTTTCCCCAGGAATTGGCGCTGTCGCTCGGTGCCCAGGTCCAGCGCCAGTTGCGCCGTGCCGATATTGGAACTGTAGGCGAAAATCTCCGGCAGGCTGAGATAGCGGGCTTTGGGATGGTCGTCGCGGATGGTGAAGCGCGCCACCCGAAGCGGGCGGGTGGCGTCATAGCCATCGGACAGGTCCGCCACGCCATGGTCCAGCGCGGCGGCGAAAGTGAAGCTCTTGAAGGTGGAGCCCAACTCGTACACGCCCTTGGATGCCCGGTTGAAGCGCGCCTCGCGGGAAACACCATCCAGATCGTTGGGGTCGAAATCCGGCAGGGAGACCATGGCCAGCACTTCGCCGGTGTGCACGTCCATCATCACGCCCGCCGCCCCCTTGGCGCGATGGGCACGCATGACGGTGGCCAGTTCGTCGGTCATGGCATATTGCACGCGGGCATCGATGGACAGCCGCAACGCCCCGTCGCCGCGCCCCACGCCGGACAGGCGGTCATCGAAATAATGCTCGATCCCGGCAAGACCCTTGCCGTCCACATCCACATGGCCCAGCACATGGGCGGCCAGTCGGCCATGGGGATATACCCGGTCCTCCTCCTGCCGGAATTTCAACCCCGGCACACCAAGCGCATTGACCTGCCATTTCTCATCCGGCGTCAGCTTGCGGTGCAGCCAGACAAACCGCTTGTTCGAAGCCAGTTTGGTGCGGATGCGGTGCACGTTCAATTCAGGCAGAACGGACACCAGCGCCCGCGCCACCGCGTCCGGGTTCTTGATCCGGCTGGCATCGGCATAAAGCGAGTCGGTTGTCAGGCTGGTGGCCAGCACTTCGCCGTTGCGGTCCACAATGTCGCCGCGGCGTGGTTCCACCACCGGCTCGCTGTAGCGCGGGGCCGATACCGTGCGCGGGGCGCCGCCCGCCATGCCCAGATCAACGGCGCGCATGGCCAGCAGGGCGAACCCGGCCAGAAACAGCACCGCCGCCAGCGTCAGGCGGCTGCGCGCCACCTCCAGCGTCGCGGGGGACTGGGCCGACGGCAGGCGGGCCACATCCGCAGCCGCATCCGGCTGTGTCCGGCGCATCGGCAATAGCGGCCTTGTGGTGCGATACGCGGTCATGGGCGCGTCTCCCCTTCATGGGAGGCGGGCACGAAACCGCCGGGCACGGGAACACCGCCATCCGCCGGGGCGGACGGGCCGGATTCACCCTGCCCGGAGCGCGAAGACCCGGCATCCGGGCGCCGCCGATCCGCGCCGGGTGGCAACGGGGCCACGGCCACACCCACCGGGCGCAGCGGCACCCCGCCGGGGTCCGACATCACCTGATCGGGGTGCGGCGGCATCAGGGCGAGAAAGTCCAGGGCGCGTTTTTGCAGCAGGTCCGGCGTGGTGAGATAGGCCCATTCCGCCCGGAGCACCCGGATCGCCTGCTTGTCCGCCCGGATATCATCCATCAGGGCCGCCACGCGCGCCTTGCGGGCCTGCACTTCCTGTTGCAGCAGCACCAGAAGCGTGCCGGACAGCACCATTGCCAGAAACGCCAGCCAGGGCAGCAACCGCTTCATGACCGCCCCCCTTGGCCGCGTGCCGGGGCATCGGTGCGGATGGCCACCCGCAAGCGGGCCGACCGGGCGCGCGGATTGGCGGCGCATTCCGCGTCATCCGGCTTGATGGTGCCCTTTTTGGCCAGGTGAAAGGTGGGGGCCGGGCCGGTCTTGCCGGGATCGGGCCGATGGCGGCTGGCGGACGGGGTGCGCCCGCTGCGCTCGGCCATGAAGGTCTTGACGCGCCGATCCTCCAGCGAATGGAAGCTGACCACCGCCAGCCGACCGCCCGGCGCCAGCAAACGTTCCGCCGCTTCCAGCCCGCGATCCAGTTCGCCCAGTTCATCATTCACATGGATGCGCAGCGCCTGAAAGGTGCGGGTGGCGGGATGGATGACTTTCCCCCCACCCTTGCGCGGCGGCCTGCGCCCGCCCATGGCGCGCGCCACGATATCCGCCAGTTCCGCGGTGCGGCTGATGGGGGCCTTGTCGCGGGCGGCGACGATGGCACGGGCCACACGGCGGCTGGCGCGCTCCTCGCCCAGCGTATAGATCAGGTCCGCCAGCGGGCCTTCTTCCATGCTGTTGACCACATCCGCCGCGCTTTCGCCTTCCCGGCTCATGCGCATATCCAGCGGCCCGTCATGGGAAAAGGAAAAGCCGCGCTCCGCCTCGTCCAGTTGAAAAGAGGAAACGCCAATGTCCAGCGCCACGCCGTGGGCCGGGGCGCCGCCCGCCTCGGCCACCAGCCGGTCCATCTCGGAAAAGCGGCCAGGCAGAAAGTGGAACCGCTCCCCCGCTTCCGCCCGCAAGGTCGCGGCACGGGGGGCGGCATCCGGGTCCCGGTCAATGGCATAAAGCGTGATGGGCGCCGCATCCAGAAGCGCGCGGGCATAGCCCCCGGCGCCGAAGGTGCCGTCCACATGACGCTCCCCCTCGGCAGGGGCCAGCGCGCGCACCACCGCATCCCGCAGCACGGGCACATGATTTCCCCTGGCGGCGATCGCGCTCATGCCCCACCTCCCTCGCCGGGCCCGCCCGCGGAGGGCTGGCGGCCAAAAATGGGCATCATGCCGGGGGCGGCTTTGGCGGCGGTCTGCATCTGGCGCTGACGGTGGGGTTCGTAGGTGTCCGGGTCCCAGATCTGGAAACGGGGACCAAGGCCGACAAAGGTGGCCCGATCCGAAATGCCGGCCCCGTCGCGCAGCGCAGCGGGGATCATCACGCGGCCTTCCGGGTCGAAAGCCAGTTGGTTGGCACCGGCCAGAATGGCGGTTGCCACGGCCATCTGATCGTCGTCATAGGGGCTGTAATCGCTGTAAAGCCGGTCGGAGATGCGTTCCAGAAACGCCATGTCGGCGCCTTCAATGCACGGCAGATTGAGGGAGGCATACAGCACGATGCCCGCAAAGCTGCTTTCCTGCACGGCACCGCGAAAGGCGGCGGGTACCGAAACCCGCCCCTTCTTATCGACCCTGTTGGTCACTGTTGACGTAAATAGCGCCATGCCGCGATGCCCCCGACGGTGCCCGTTCCACTGGCGCGCATACCCAATTGATTCCCGATCCGGTGGTTTCCGGCCTGATCAGGACCGACCCCGGACTCCAAACCAAATGCCCTCAGACCCGATGCGCCCCTCTGGGAAGGTCATTTATGGGATATCATGGGAAAATATGGGGGTCAACGACACACACCCCCACCCTGCCCCGGAATGGCGCCAAATAAAAGCCATGCTTTCGAGCCGCAACCAAAGAAAAACAGCCGCTTGCCCGCAAGTGTTCATATTATGTTCTATTTTGGGAAAAGCCACGCCTGATCATGGGCCGGGCAACGATCCGTGCCCCATGGCAACCCATGGCCGCGCGGGACGGCAAAAGAACCGCTGCGAGTCGGGCTTTTGGCGAACATGGAAATCCATCAGAAAAATCAGCAAACTAAAAGGAAATTACCGCCGCATCCCCGACGTAAGGAAAAAGGGCGACCCCATGCCGGAATCGCCCTGTCCCATGTTTTCCCATGGGGGTGGCACCGCCCTGTCGGAAGGCGGTGGCCCCGCCCCGGTCAGCGCAGGGGCGCGTGCCAGCCATTCCCGGTGCCGATGGGGCTGCCGGGCGGCACATCCGGCGCCGGGGGTATGGCGGGTCCGGCCTGATCGGCGCGGGCCTCGGCCCGGTCCATGGTGTCCAGAAGGGTTCTGGCGTGCGCTTCATGCTGGCCGTGCAACCGGGCCAGGCTTTGCCGCACCCGGTCCAGCGCCATGCGCGCGGCGGCCCGAACCGGCGCCGGGTGCGTCTCCGTCAGGGCCAGGTCCAGCAGCCGGGCCACATAGCGGGTCTGCACCAGCTTGCGCAGGCGGATGGCGTTGTCCGGCGCATTGCGCCTGAGCGGCATGAGCGCCGAATGCAACCGCGCCAGCACGCCTTCCAGCCCCGGATGATTGCCCGGCCCGCCCCGCTGCATGGCCAGCCGCGCCGCCCGTCGCGGCGCCAGAATGGCGTTCAGGGTCAGGTCCGCCGCGCTGCGGGCGGCGGCCATGGGATCGAACAGGGGGCCGCTGTCATGTTTGAACACCTCCCGCTCATATTGCAGGTCGCCCATGCGTCCCCCGGTGGGGCTGAGCGCCCGCACCAGCGGGTCCGAAATGGCCAGTGTCTCCGGCTCCAGCGCCATCAGAAGCGCATTCAGGGCCGCTTCCTGACGGGGCCAGGGAACCATGCTGGCCGCGCCCCGGCCATCGCCCCGGCGGCGATAGGCGAAGGTCACCCCGCCCAGTGTCTTGGCGGCGGCTTCCTGCTGATAGCGGTGATACAGGTAAAGCGGCACGAATTTGCGCTGCAAGGCTTTCTGGCTTTCGCCGTCACGCAGCCGGTCCATGCCGAAGCGGGCCAGGGCATAGGCGCGCACCTTCAAGGTTTCCTTCAGGCTGGCCACCGGGTCCGATCCGGTATCCCAAAGCCCGCCGCGCGGGTGGCCGGTACCCACGGCCCGGCTGTCCGCATCCGAAACGAAGGCGAGCCCGCCCTCGTCCAGTTCCCGGATCAGCGCTTGAGGGGTGTTGGCCCCGTCCGTCCGCCTTGCGTACAGGAAGCGGGCGGCCCATTTGTCGAACCGGCCAATGCCCGCATCATAGGCGCGGGACACATCCAGCCCGTCCGCCCCGACCCGGATCAGCGGGGCGGGATAATCCATCACGCTGGCCCGGTCATTGGTGCTGGCGGCCATATTATGGGCAAAGCCCAGCGCGTGGCCCACCTCATGGGCGGCAAGCTGGCGAATCCGGTCAAGCGCCAGTTCAACCGGGTCGTCATCGGCCCCGCTGCCGGTGGCGTCCGCCCCCAGCAACGCTTCAAAAATAGCGATATCCTGCCGCACTCGAAGCGATCCCAGCAGCACCACGCCGCGCAGGATTTCCCCCGTGCGCGGGTCCGCCAGCGGCATCCCGTAGGACCAGCCCCGCGTCGCCCGGTGCACCCAGTTGATGACATTATAGCGCGCATCCAGCGGGTGGACGCCTTCCGGCAACAGCTTCACCTGAAAGGCATTGTCATAGCCCGCCGCGGCAAAGGCATCGGCCCACCAGGACGCGCCTTCCACCAGCGCGGAGCGGATCGGCTCCGGCGCGCCGCGATCCACATAAAAGGTGATGGGCCTGATCGGGCTTTCCGGGTCATCGGGGTTCTGCGGCGACAGGCGGAAACGACGGGCGAACCGGGTAACCGGATCGGTGCCGAGCGGGGCCGCCATATCCACCCGTGCCAACCCGATCATGGCGGCGCGCTCGTCAAACGGGCGGGGCGTATAGCCGTCGTCCGGCAGGCGCATGAGGGTGGAATGGGCGGTAAGCGTGACCGCCTCCGGCACCGGCGTGGTGCGCCGCACATAGCGCCCCGGCTCCGTCCCCTTGAAGGTGAGCGTCACATCGATTTCGATATTGTCGGGAAAGGCATGGACCCCGTTCATATCCACGAAAGAACGCCCGTCATCCAGGCTGTAGCTGCCCTGCCCCCGATCCTTCAGGCGCTGGGCCACGCCGATGGCATCCCGCACCAGAAAACCGGTCACATCCACCAGCAGCCGACCGGTATCGGGCGCCCGCGCCGCCACACTGCCGGACCAGACGATGGAGCGGGCGAAACTGTCCCGCACGGCGGCCCGTTCCGCCGCATCGGGGCTGTCGGCGCGAAAGGCCGTGTTTTCCACCACGGCCATCACGCGCTTGCCCTGCACATCAAAGCGCAGAAGCTGGCTGCCGGTTGGCAGGCTGCGATCCAGCCCCACGGGGTTGCTGCCAAGGCCCGCAGTCAGGTAGCGGGCATGGATATAGCGCCCGGCCACGCCGCGCGCGTCCGGCGCGGGCAGGCTCAGGAAAACGCGCCCCTCCTGCCGGTCCAGATACAGGGGGATCAGGCCGGGAAGGTGTTCCAGCGCCGCGATGCGGCTGTCATAATCAGCCGCTTCCTGTTCCGCCGCGCTGGCAACCGGGCCCGTTCCCGCCACCATCAGCAGCAGCCCCATCATCCGCACAAACCCTGTCATGCCGCTCATGGCATCGCCCCCGTCGATTGTTGCTGTTCAAGGGCTCGATCCTAAGCATGGTCCGGCGAAATGAAAAGCACCCCGATCCGACGATCACGGGCCGCGAGCGGGCGGCGGGCAGAGCGCGAACAGGGCGGGAAAAGTGCGGCGAGGGCCTGTAAGCCGGGTTCTGTCCAGCCCGCGATACGGGCCTGGTCAACCATTCATCTAGGCGCGCCGTTGCCGACGCGCTCCAGCGACCGACCTGAACAACAGCCCGGAAGGGGGCCTGTCCGGCCAAGGCCGGACCCGTCGTTCCACTTGGTCTTGCTCCCGGTGGGGTTTACCTGGACCGCCCCCGTTGCCGGGGGCGCGGTGCGCTCTTACCGCACCCTTTCAGCCTTACCGACGCGCCGCCGCCTGCCCCAAGGGGCGGGCGCGGCGCCGGTCGGCGGTTTGCTTTCTGTGGCACTTTCCCTGAAGCGACGCACAAGTGCGCCGCCCCGCCGGACATTATCCGGCACCGTTCTTCCGTGGAGCCCGGACTTTCCTCTCCCGGCTCAAAAGCCGGCAGCGGTTGACCGGCCCCCGCCGCGCACCTCATGTAAGACCTTTGGGGGCCGAGCGCAATCACCCACAGGGCAAATCCGGGGCAAAATGCCCCGCGCGGCATGATCGGCCCTTGCAAGGGGGCCGGGCTTTGGGGCAGGCTCCTGACCGCGCGCCCGTGGGACGCAGGCTCAGGGTGGCGCGGATGGCAGCCAGCAACGCAAGGATCGTCACGCATGACCAACCGCCTCAGCACTCTCGTCCGCATCAGCGCGAAAAGCGGCCTTGCCGGGCTCGCCCTGCTCGGTCTGGCGGCCTGTGGCGGCGGCGGGGACGCCGTGGTGTTCGACACCACCCTCGGCCCGCGCACCAACAACCAGATCAAGGAACTGCCCGGCGGCCTTGCCGGTGACCAGGACAATGCCAATTATTCCGGCAGCATCCAGGGCAAGGGCATGACCGACCCGGATGGCGACGACGGGCAATAAGCGCCCGGCCGGGCCGATCGGATCAAGCCCGTCAGGTAACATTCGTCAGGAATAGCTTTCTTCAGGCGCGGTACAGATCCAGGAATGTGCGGGTGCAGTCCGCCGCGTGGCGGCGAATGTCATCCTCGTCCACCTTGTCGATCAGGCCGATCGCCAGCAGAAAGTGATAGCGCCCCTGCAACAGGGCGATAAGCTGGTTGGCGGCCCGGTCCACATTGTCGATCCGCAGGCTGCCCTCATCCACCCGGCGGCGCAGGAAATCCGCCAGGCTCAGGATCATGTCCTCAGGCCCGGACGCCCAGAAAAGGCGCGCCAGTTCCGGCCCCTGCGGCGCGCCGGATACCAGCAGGCGGAACATGGATATGGCTTCCTGTGACAGCAGCAGCCGGGCATATACCAGCGATATGGCGTGAATCTGGTCCTCCACCCCGGCGCCCTCAATGCCTTCAAGCGCCTGTTCGGCGAAGCTGTCCTGCATCCGGTAACGCACGGCGGCGCTGAAAAGCTGTTCCTTGCCGCTGAAATGGCTATAGACGGTCTGCTTGGACACACCGGCGCGGCGGGCCACCTCGTCCATGCTGGTGCCCTCGAACCCGTTTTCCATGAACAGGTCCACCGCCGACTCCAGAATCGCCGTGTTCTTGGCCTCGCAGCGGGGGCGCCCGCGACCGGCCGACTTGGACCGGCCAGCCACGCCCACGGGCGAGGGATGCGGTGTCAGCATTTCAGCTTTGCTCACCATGACTCTCCATCATATGCAGCCGATGGGCCGCATTGGCCGTGCCCCTTCAAAACCGGGGCCTGACCGATTTATGGCAGCTTTTACCGCTGACTGCAAAAGGGGAAACGACCGTCAGGATGCCGGATCGCCACCGTCGCCGGGTGACAGCATCACCGCCATGCGGGCAAGGCCGATGGCCTGATTGTCGTCATCTTCCATCGCCTTGACGATCGCCCCGGCCTGATCCACCGCGCCGCTGGCAACCACCGGCGCCATCAGGGACAGGCGAAGCTGATCACGCTCATAGCTGTCGTCGATTTCGGACTCGATGGCGGCCAGCAGCACCGACACCCGCTCCAGAAAGGCGGGCGTGGCATCCGTTGCCGACAGCGTCTGGAAATAGCGCACGCGCTCTTCCAGATTGCCGAAATCGTCCAGCCGCTCAAGGGCGGCGGAAAGCGCCCCGGTGCCCGCTTCCGCCGGGCCGATCAGCCGCGCCATGGTCTGCCGGGCGCCGGTGGAGCGCAGATTGGAAATGGCGGAGCGCGCCGCTTCAAGCGCCGGGGCGAACAGGGCGCTGTCACCGAGGTCCGCGTCATACAGGGCCCGCACCTTTACCGCGGTGGCCCGTGCGCTGGCAGGGTTGCCGACGGCACCGGTCAGCAGCGCATCCGCTTCATCGAACAGGGCGTCCCGCTGCTTCGCCTGGTCCAGCCGGTGATGCAGAATCCCCACCAGCACCAGCCCGCGATACCGGTCCAGCATGGCATCATGGCCACGCACCTTGTCCGCCAATGCGGCAAGGTCGCGCGCTTCGATCTCGGCCACGGGGGCGCGGCTGAGCAGCTTCATTTCCCGCCAGAAGGCCCGGCGCGCATCATCCATCCGCGCCAGTGCCTTTTGCGCGCCCGACATGTTGCCCGCATTCGCCGCTTCCTCGGCAATGCCGGCATAGACCTGATCCTGAATATTGCCGATATCAATGCTTTCGGCCAGCTTGAGCGCCTGATCCACCTGGCCCGCGCGGGCCAGAAGCGGTGCGATCTGGCGGGCCTTTTCCTGCATCACCAGCGACAGCCCGGCGGATCGGGCCTCCTCCAGCGCCAGGGTCAGGGTCTGGCGCGCGCGCCCGGTCTGGCCAAGATCGATGAGCGACTCCGCAACCGCCGTAAGCACGCGGGCCCGTTCCAGCGCCAGGCTTTCATCCACCACCGTCTGCAAGGGCGCATTCAACGCGCACTGGCGGGTGGGCGCCGTCAAACAGCCCAGGGTGTGTTCATTGGGCGTGTGGGTGCTGGTGAACCCGTTTTCATCTGACTGGTCCTGCACGGTGGCAAACGATGGCAGCGCCAAGGCCACCGCCATCAGGGCCGGTGTGAAAAGACTCATGAAACCTCGCATCGTCAAAAGGGCGCGCCGCATTCCGGCGCAGTCAGTGCCCAAACGCCTGCCCGGCCTGTTTTCAGGAACGGCTGAGTGCGGCGATGTGATCCACGGCATTGCGGGTCTCCTCATCCATGATTTCGGTTACAATTTCGTGACAGGCGGGCACATCTTCCACGCCCGGATGGGGGGTGCGCGCCATGAAGTGGCGCTGAAACGCCCCTATCAGCGGGGAAAGCGCGCCTGTCATGCCATCAAGCGCGGGAACCTTGTAGCCGATCCGCCGCAGATCACGGCAAAGCCCATCCACCGCCGGGCCGCTGGCGCCCGGTGCCAGTTCCGGCAGCGGCGGCCCCGGCGGGCCGGATACGGGCACAGGGGGCAGGCCATACCCCTGCCGCGCCAGCCGCCCCCAGGGAAACAGCTCCCCCGGATCGGCTTTACGGCCCGGCGCCACATCGCTATGGCCCACCAGGGCGGCGGGCGGCAGATCGTACCGGTCGAAAAGATCAGCCAGCAGCGCTTCCAGCGTGGCGATCTGCCCTTCCGGGAAGGGGCGATAGCCGAATTCCACGCCCGGATTGACCAGTTCTATGCCGATGGACGTGTGATTCACATTGTCCCGGCCCGCCCAGCAGGACACACCCGCGTGCCAGGCCCGGCGCGTTTCTTCCACAAGCTGGAACAGGCGGCCATCTTCCTCGATCAGATAATGGGCGGATACCTTTGCCGCCGGGTCCCGCAGCCGGTGCAGCGCTTCGGCGCCGGTTTCCATGCCGGTATAATGCACCACCACCAGATCCACTTCGGCCCCTTCGGGGCGGGCATCGTGATTGTCCGACGGCGCAAGGAGGATATTCAGCATGAAAGACCTATTGTTCCTGTTCCAGAATGTCCCGTTCCAGCCGAACCGAGCGGCGGCTGTTGCGCAGCGTGACGATGGCCACGCCCAGCAAGGTCAGCGCACCGCCGATCACCATGCGCAGAGTCAGCGTTTCCCCCAGAAAGACAATACCATTGATGATGGCAAAAAGCGGCATCAGCAACAAATAGGGGGAGATCACGGAAACCTCGTATTTGCGCAGCAGATAATTGACCCCGCCATGGCCGATGATGGAACTGGCCACGCCACTATAGACCACCGCCACAAAGGGCACCCAGTCCGCCCCGGCCAGGGCCGCCGCCTGCCCGCTTTCCATCATCATCGAAAGCAGCGCGGACCCGCTGACCCCGGCCACCGCCACCCATGCCTGCGTGGTGGTGGCGCGCACCGCGTGAAGGCGGCGCATCAGGATGGCGGCGACGGCATAGACAAGGGCGGAAAACACCACCAGCGCCAGCGCATCCAGATAGGCAAAAACGCGCGGATCGAAGCCCAGCAGCACCACCCCGGCAAAACTGAGCGCGATCCCCGCCACCCGTTTCCAGCCCACCTGCTCGCCCAGGAACAGCACGGCCAGCAGGGTGGCAAAGGGCACATTGAGCTGGGCGGCAATGGCCACGGCGGAAATATGCTCGGCCAGCGACATGGCGACAAACACCGTGCCGAAATGCAGGAAGCCGAGCGTAAAGGCCACCAGCAGCAGATCCTTCATGCGGCCCGTCACGATTTTCAGCCAGGGCAGCAGCAGAACCAGCACCACGGTAAAGCGCAGCGCATTGGCCAGCAGGGGCGGCAGATCCTCCACCGCCAGCTTGACGGCGATGAAATTGAGCCCCCAAAGAAAATTGATCACGACCAGAAAGGCCATATCCCGGATCGCCACGGCAAAGCCCCCTTAATCCTTGTGCTCGTGATTGCCGGGCGGAAAAGGCCCGGTTCGCGGCGGGGCGCAACCGTCCGCCCCAAGGCCGGCCAAGTCAAGCGCGGAAAGATACGTGGGTGGGGTGGCGCAAAGGGGCTTCAGGCGGGCTTCGGCGCGCGGTCCCCCACGATGCGGTCATAGGCGGCGTTGATCTCCGCCACACGGTCGGTGGCCACGCGAATGAAATCGCTGGGCACGCCCGCCGCCATCAGCTTGTCGGGGTGATTGTCCCGCACCAGGCTGCGATAGCGCTTCCTGACCGTGGCCATGTCCACATCGGGGCTCAGGCCCAGCACCGCATAGGGGCTGGGCGAAACACCGGGCTGATGCCGGCTGGCGACCCGCGCGAAGCAGGCATCGGAAACGCCGAAAATTTCGGCCACGGTGGCCAGATAATCTTCCTCTTCCGGGCTGATGCGGCCATCGGCGGCGGCGATGTGGAACAGCACGTCCAGCAGGTCTTCCAGCACGGCGGGGCGATCCGCCATCAGGCGGGCGATCTGGCGGGCATAGGCATCAAAACCCGCGGTATGCTGGCGGGCCAGGTTGAACACCCGCTCCATATGCGGCACATCCGCCGGCGGCACCTGAAACACCCGCCGGAAAGCGCGGATTTCGTCCTGGGTGACCTCACCGTCGGCCCGCGCCATCTTGGCGGCCAGCGCGATCACGCCAATGGTGAAGGCCACCTTGCGGGTCGCATCCGAATCGGCGCGGAAATGGTCCACGCCCGCATCCACGGCGCCGCCCAGGGCAAGCCCCAGAAGCGCACCCAGCGGGCCGCCCATGGCCAGCCCCGCCGTGCTGCCGACAATTTTCCCCCAAGCGCTCAATCCCCCGTCTCCTTTCCGCCGCAAACCGCCATTTTAACACCATATGCGGGTGGACACTATGATGCGCGCATAACCCTGCGGTGAACAGCCGCACATGCGGCGGCGCCAAAAAAGGCGCAAACACGGCCTTGGCGTGCGCGTGCAAACCTTTTATGACTGTGCGCCCGGTTCGGCAATGATTGACCGGGTGAAGCGGGAAACAGGGCAGCGGCGCGCCGCGGCCCGCAAGCATTTGAGGGCAGATCATATGAGCGATGTGGCGATCACCGGAACCGGCCTGTTCGTGCCGGAAAATGTGCTGACCAATGAGGCCATGGTCGCCGCGTTCAATGCCTATGTGGACCGCTACAACGCGGAAAACAGCGCCGCCATTGAGGCTGGCGACCTGCCCGCCAAGCAATATTCCAGCACCGAATTCATCGAAAAGGCTTCCGGCATCAGGAAACGGCACATGATCTCCACCGAAGGGCTGGAAGATCCCGAACGGATGCGGCAGGTGCTGCCGGAAGACGTGCACGGCAAGGCGGACGGCGCCCCCAGCCTGCAAGCGGGCATGGCCCTGAAGGCTGCCCGCCAGGCGCTGGAAGCCGCCGGGCTTGAAGGCCGGGACATCAACAAGATCATCCTGTCGGCGGCGGTGGTGCAGCGCTCCTTCCCGGCTGTGGGGATCGAGGTGCAGCAGCATCTGGGCGCGGGCGGCGCGGCGGAAGACATGCTGATGGGCTGTTCCAGCGCCACCTTCGGCATCATCAACGGCTATGCCGCGATCAAGGCGGGGCTGGTGGACCGGGTGCTGATGGTCAACCCGGAAATCTTCACCACCATGGTGAATTTCACCGACCGGGACAGCCATTTCATCTTTGGCGACATTGCCAGCGCCGTGGTGCTGGAGCGGGCGGACCTGGCCAGGGACAAGCCACACTGGCTGATCCGGGACGTGAAGGAATGGACCGGCATGTCGGACAATATCCGCTCCAATTTCGGCCCCATGACCCGGTTCGAGAAAGACGGCCTGTCCCGCGCGGACAATTTCTTCGTGCAGGAGGGGCGCAAGGTGTTCAAGGAACTGCTGCCGCTGGTCACCGATTTCATTACCGACCAGATGGCGCGCAACCAGATGACCGTGGCGGACCTGAAGCGCATGTGGCTGCATCAGGCCAACATCAATATGAACAAATATGCCGCCAAGAAACTGCTGGGCCGGGAACCCACGGAAGACGACGCCCCCACCGTGCTGGACAAATATGGCAACATCGCCGGGGCCGGGTCCGTAGCGGCCTTCCACGAACGAGGCGACGGCTTCGCCACCGGTGAGCGGGGCTATCTGTGCTCCTTCGGCGCGGGTTATTCCATCGCCGGTATCCTGGTGGAGCGCGCCGGGCCCTGATCCGGGCGAAGACAGAGGCTCCGGCAGGGCCTCAAACCGCGGGGCCTCAGGCGGGCTCCATGCCCGCTGTCAACACCGGCTGGCCAAGAGGTTCCGCCGACACGACCCGGTTCCGCCCCTGTCTTTTGGCCGCGTAAAGCGCATCATCCGCCGCCCGCATCATCGCTTCCATGGACAGATGATCCCCCCAGGCGGTGACCGTGCCGATGGATACGGTAAGCGGCCAGCCCTCGTCCGCCGTATCCCGGATTGTCTCGGTCGCCCTGCGGATCGTCTCCGCCACGATGGCGGCGCCCTTTTCCGCCGTGTCCGGCAGCAGGACCGCGAATTCCTCCCCGCCTATGCGGCTGATGCTATCCTCCGCGCGGCGCCCTTCCCGCATGGCGGCGGCGAAACATTTCAGCGCCCGGTCCCCGGCGGCGTGACCGTGAAAATCATTGACCGCCTTGAAGTGATCCAGGTCCAGCATCAGCAGGGATACAGGCCGCCCGCCCCGTCGGGCCGCCGAAATCGCCATCTGCGCCACGGACACAAAAGCGCGCCGGTTGAAAAGCCCGGTCAGTTCATCCGTGGCGACAAGGCTTTGCAAGCGGTCCCGCAGTCGATCCGTGGTCATCAAAATGGTGCCATAGCCCAGCATGGACAGAACGAACATCAGGCCGACCAGGAATACCGGGTCCACCAGGTCCATGAATGTGGCCTGTGGCGGCGGGTCCATCGCCCACCAGCGGCCAAACCGGTAGCTTTGCATACAGCCGCGCAGAAACACCACGACCATCACGAAAACAAGCCCCACGGGCAGGCTGTGCCGTGTCAATTGCCTGCTGCGATGCTGCCGCAGGGCCTGCGCCAGCGTGACCAGCGTGCCGAAGGACATCAGCGCCACCGCCGCCGCATAGACCAGCGTTCGCGCCCGGACACCCTGATCGGTCAGAACGAAAACGGAAAACACCGCCATCGCGATCAGCGGCAGGCCCAGCGCCACCGGCAACAGGCGCGGTGTGTACACATCCCAAAGCCGCGCCATGGCAATCCAGATCAGGCCGGGGCCCACAAGAAAAGTGGCGTTGGGCAACAGGATTCCCAGATCGGGGTCCAGCATGTCGCGCACCCAGAACACCACCAGCCCGAAAGCGGACAGGCCAAATGCCGCCGCGATCCCGCCAAGCCCGCGCACCCCGCGATTGCCCAGATAATGAACCCCAAGCGCCAGCGCGGCGAGCAGCAGCGTTACGGAGGCCGCGAAAAACATGGACTGAGCGTGCAATGACATGAAGGCGATCCTGACAACTTCCCCTTTATCCGCCTTTACCATGGCGCGGGGCATGATGCCATGCCCGCCGGACTGACTTTTGCCAGATTTCAGGGGCGCGCCTGCCGGGGGGTATCCCGCCGGCAACAATCGGCATACCGGCCCATGCGGGATCGGGCCGGGTATCTTGTGGCACCGCGCGGAACGGCGTAGGGTTTTCATCGGTAAAGCGGGCGGCGCCCCCGTCCGCCCCAGGGGAGGGCCTACACATGACCACCGATCTGACCATGCTGTTCCTGAGCACCATTCTGTATTTCGTGCTCATCATCATTCCCGCTTATGAGGCGATCCGGCGCAATGGCCGCGCGGCACAGGCGGGGCCACGGGATGACCTGCCACCGCCCAGCACGTTCAATCTGCGCGCCACCCGGCTGCATCAGAACATGCAGGAAAACCTGCTGATCTTCGCCGTTCTGGTGCTGACCGCCCATGTGGCCGGGGTTCAGACCCCTCTGACAATGCTGGGCGCCCAGGTTTTCTTCTATGCCAGGGTCATTCATGCGGTGATTTATCTGGCGGGCTGGCCCTGGGTGCGCCCGCTGGCCTGGCTGGCGGGCGTGATCGGGATGGTGCTGGTAGCCCTGCCAATGGTCTGAGGCCGGGCAGGGAAAACACAATTCTGTCATTGTCGCCAACGAGCCCTTGCGTCTGGGCGGCGATGCGAGTCAATCTGGGGGTGGTGCCGGGTACCCATGGTAGAAAGTAGAGGAGGCTCACAATGAGCGCACTCGGAAGTATCGGCGCACAGGCTGCAACCCAACAACTGGCAAGCGCGCAGGCCAATACCGGCCACGGCAACACGGCTCAGGCCGCGTCTTTGCAGTCTGACTCCAATCAGTCCACGAGCCAGGTTCAGGCCGCCGCCGGTGAGGGCAAGGGCCAGAATCTGGACATCAAGGCCTGACCACAGGGTACCCCTTAAGGGAATGAGAAAAGCCCCCGCCGCTGCCTGCGGCGGGGGCATTTTCGTGCCGGGAATCGTTCCGGCTTTGGGGCGCCCCCCTATTTCAGTTCGGGGGAACGGCCCGGTGTCCAGGGCGCGCCCATGGCATTCATGCGCGCCTCGAAAGCGGCCAGGTCGGCGCTCAGTTCTTCAAGGCGGGCCAGTTCGCCGGTCAGTTCGGCGCGGGCGATGTCATGGGCCTGCCGGTGCAGGTCGGTCACCGGCTGCTGGCTGTACCAATGACCGAACACGATGCTCTGCACCCGCTGACGGATGGAGAAGGGCACCGGTTCATTGGTTCCGGCAATCACACTGTCCCCGTTCACCGCGCGATCAATGGCGGTGAGCCGGTCCCGAAGCCCCTGATGCGCCTTGAAGCTGGCCTCACCCGCTTCCGGTGTGCGGGTCAACGCCTTGCCCAGATGCTTCAGGCGGCTGTCCAGATCGTCGATCATGCCACGGGCGCCATCCAGCGCACGGGAAAGCGCCGCCGTTTTCTGCTGGAACGCCTTCAGCCCGGCGCGATCGTCCGTCACCAGGCCGCCGCGATCCAGCGGGGTCAGGTCAAAGCTCCGGCTGTCGCCCATGGGGGTCAGCTCGCCGCCCCGGCGCACCGCCATGGACACGCTGTAAGTGCCGGGCGTGGCCAGCGGCCCCACGGGGTCCGGCAACCAGCTTGGCCGGTCGGCGGCGTTCAGTTCCACCTTGTCCGGCGCGGGGTGGCGCATGTCCCAGGCCACACGGTGCACGCCTTTGGTGGCGGGCCCGATAATGCGCCGCACCACCGCCCCGTCCGCATCGCGCACGGTCAGCACCATTTCGGGCGCGGGTTCCGTCGCCTCCGCGCGCAGGGTCTCGTCGCTGGGATAGGGGTTGTCCCCGCCCTCCTTGGCGCGCTTGCGCTCGGCCTCGCGGCGGCGCTCCTTTGCTGTGGTCCGGCTTTCCGGCAGATAATAGGTGAACACCGCACCATAAGGCGGGTTTTCAGCGGTGTAGAAGTCATCACCCTGACTGCCCTTTTCGCCGCCGCCAACGCGGTCATCCTTCATATAGATCAGGGCGTCCTTCACCGGGAACAGGGTGGCATCGCCGGATGCCAGTGCCTTGGGGTCGGCCTTCAGCGGGCGGTAATCATCCAGGATATAGATACCGCGCCCGAAGGTGCCCACCACCAGATCGTTTTCCCGGCGCTGGATTTCCAGATCCCGCACGGCGATGGTGGGGAAATTGCCGGTCAGCTCATGCCAGGTCTCGCCGCCATCGCGGGTGAAATGCAGGCCGAATTCGGTGCCCACGAACAGCAGATCCGGGTCGTCATGGTCCTGCACGATGGTATGGGCGGACCCCCGCTCCGGCAGGTTGCCGGTGATCAGATCCCAGTCCTTGCCGCGATTGTCACTGCGCAGCACATAGGGCGCATAGTCCCCCTTCTTGTGGTTGTCCATGGTAGCATAGACCACGTCCGGGTCGTGGAGGGAGGGGAACACATCGCTCACATAGGTCATGTCCGGCACGCCATCGAAATCGGTGACTTTGCGCCATGTCTCGCCGCCGTCCTCGCTGATCCCGACCACGCCGTCATCGGAGCCGGTATAAAGAAGCCCCGGCTCCAGCGTGCTTTCCTCCACCGCGATCAGGCTGCCATACATGGACGTGCTGTCATTCTTGGCCACCGCATCGACGGACCAGACACGGCCCATCACGTCCAGCCTGTTGCGGTCGAGCTGGCGGGTCAGATCGGGGCTGACGGCCTGCCAGCTTGAGCCCATATCGGTGGAGCGGAACAGCTTTTCCGCGCCGTAATACAGGGTCTTGCGGTCGTGCGGGCTGATCAGCAGCGGCGTGTTCCAGTTGAACTTGAATTCCTTTTCGCCGCTGGCGGGCTGGGGCGCGATATAGGTGCGCTCCCCCGTGCGCCTGTCGAACCGGGCCAGGCCACCATACTGATACTGGGCATAGATGATGTTGGGGTCCACCGGGTCGATCTGCGGCTCGTAACCGTCCCCGCCCAAAATCAGCCGCCAGTCCGCATTGGTGATGCCGTGCACGCTGGTGGTGCGCGACGGGCCGCACATGGAATTGTTGTCCTGCGTGCCGCCGCACACATTGTAGAAGGGCTCGGCATTGTCCGGCTCCACCCGGTAGAACTGGGTGATGGGCAGATTGCGCACATGGCGCCAGCTATTGCCCCGGTCATGGCTTTCATAAATGCCGCCATCGCCACCGATCACCAGATGGGCGGTGTTGTCCGGGTCGATCCACAGCGCATGATCGTCCACATGGCGGGTTTTGGTGCTCAGGCGCGACCAGGTCTTGCCGCCGTCCTCGCTCACCTGTGTCCAGGTATCCAGCGAATAAACGCGGTCGGGATTTTTCGGGTCCACCACCAGTTCATTGTAATATTGCGGGCTGGTGGTCATATGGCCGGAGCGCTTCTCGAAGCTGGCCCCGAAATCGGTGGACCGATACACCCCTTTGGCTTCTCCCTCGGCCTCGACGATGGCATAAATCGTATCCGGTGCCGACGGTGCCATGGCGAGCCCGATCCGGCCCAGATCGTTCTTGCCCTTCACGGTGGCCGTCACGTCATCCCAGGTTTTGCCGCCGTCCGTGGTGCGGTGAATGCCGCTGCCGGGGCCGCCATTGATCAGCGTCCACACATGGCGGCGGCGCTGATAGGTGGAAACCACCATGCTGTCCGGGTCGTTCGGGTTCACCACGATTTCGTTCACGCCGGTATGGGCATCGATCTCAAGAATGCGGTCCCAGGTCTCGCCGCCGTCCGTGGTCTTGTACAGGCCGCGATCGCCGCCCTTGTTCCACAGCGGCCCCTGCACGGCCACGACCACCGTGTCATGGTCTTGCGGGCTGATCCAGATATCGGAAATATGGCCGCTGTCCTTCAGGCCCATATGCTCCCAGCTTTTGCCGCCATCCAGTGACCGGTACACCCCGTCGCCATAGCCCACGCTGCGTTGGGCGTTGTTTTCGCCCGTGCCGAGCCAGACAATATCCGGGTTGCCGGGCGCCAGTTCCACCACGCCCAGCGCATAGGACCCGTGATTGTCGAAGATCGGCGACCAGGTGGTGCCCGCATTGTCGGTCTTCCACAGATTGCCTGAAGCCACGGCGACGAAATAGCGATGCGGCGCGCCCGGCACCATGGCGAAATCGGAAATCCGCCCGCTGGTGAGCGCCGGGCCGATATTGCGCAGCTTCAGGCCGGCCAGCGGGTGGCTGTCATCGGCACGGGTGGCGGGCGCTGGCGCGGCGGCCAGGCCGGCGGCCAGTGCCAGCAGGGCGGTACCGCGCGCAAGCGCGGGCAGCAAAGTGCGAGCTTTGAACGTCATGATGATTTCCCCCTCTTGATCCCTGTGACCAGCCTTGATCCCTTTGGCCAGCCCCTGGGCTATGCAAAAGGCCCGGCCACCCATATGGCCGGGCCCCGCGATCGTCTTACTGTTCCAGCGCCAATGGCGCCTGGGACAACAGCCCCACACCGGCACTGGCCGCCGCATCCCGCAGGGACGGCAGATCCTCGCTCAGAACCCGGTTCAGATCGCCGGTCACGGTCTCCAGCGTCCGCTCGGCGCGCCCGATCTGGTCAAGCGCGGCCTCGCTTGGCCGGTCATAGGTGGAGCCCACATAGAACTGCGCCAGCCCCAGCCTGTCGGCCACCTTGTCCTGGCTATAGACGATGCCCACCGTCTTGGGCGGCACGCGGAAACGCTTTTCAAGCTCTGTCAGCGTCTTTTTCAATGCCTTGGCCGACTCGGACAGCTCATCCAGCGTCTCGTCTTCGCCGTCGTCCTTCCGGGCATCCTTGATCAGGGTCATCAGCGTGCCGATATCCCGGCGTGCCTGCGTGATCCGCTCAAGCCCGGCCACCATGGTGCGCTGCATGTCCTGAAGGCGCAGCAGCGTGGCGTGATTGGCTTCCATGGCCGCGCGGTCATATGGTGTGCGCGGGTCCTTAAGCACACGGGCTTCAGCCGTTTCGGTGATGTCGTCAAAGGACATCTCCACGCCATAGGTGCCCGGCAGCACTTCCGGCCCGGCGGGCAGCGTGCCGTCCTCGTTCGGCTTGGCGGGCGGCGCGCGGCGCACACCGTCCCGGCGCATGTTCCAGACCACCCGGTTGAGGCCCTGATGCACGTCCGCCTTGAAGGTGCGGATCACGGTGCCCTCATTGTCCTTGACCTTGACGGTCACCTTTTTCGCGTCCTCATCCTTTTTGGCCTTTTCATCGCCCGCGTCGTCATCGCTTTCCGGGTCGGCCTTTTCCGTATCCTCGTCCCCCGCGAAGCGGCGGGCCTTGATACGGCGGGCGCGGTCCTGCTCCGGGTCCGGGTGGGTCAGATCATCGCCGGATGCCATGAAGGTGAGCATGACGCCGTAAGGTTCATTGTCGGCCCGGAACTCCCCGGAGCCGGGGAAGCGGTTATTGGGGGTCTGGTTCGGGTCGTATTGCTGGCCATTGGTCACGGACAACAGCTTGAAGCGCTCATCGAAATCGTCCGCGTCCAGCCCGCGAAGCGCGCTGTAATCGTCGATCACATAAATGGCGCGGCCATGGGTGCCCAGCACCAGATCGCTTTCGCGCTGCTGGATCGCCATATCCCGCACGCTCACCGTGGGCACGCCCTCGGTCCATTTGGTCCAGTCATCGCCGCCATTGAAGCTGACCCAAAGGCCGAATTCGGTACCGAGGAAGATCAGATCCTCGTCCACCACATCCTGGCGCACGCTCTGGGCATAGCCCTTGACCGTATCGTCATTGATCCGGTCCCAGTCATCGCCAAAATCGCTGACGCGGAAGGCATAGGTGCCCATGTCCCCCCGGCGGTGATCGTCCACAGTGATGAAGGCGGCCTCCACGTCATGGGGGGACGGCTGGATCATCTCAACCCAGGCCCCGTCCGGCGCGCCGGACATATCGTCCTCCACGCTGTCCCAGCTTTCCCCGCCATCGCGGGTCACATGCACGCGGCCATCGTCCGTGCCCACCCAGATGACATTCTCATCCAGCGGGCTGGGCGAGATCACGGTGATGGCGGTGTAATTTTCCGCCGCCGTCACATCGGGGGTCAGGCCGCCGCTTTCGGTGAAGGTCTGCTTGTCCGGGTCATTGGTGGTCATGTCCGGGCTGATCACCTGCCAGGTAACACCCCGGTCGGTGGATTTGTGCACGAACTGGCTACCATAATAGATCGTCCCCGCGTCGTGGGGGGACTGGGCAAAACCCGAATCCCAGTTGAACCGCAGGGTCACGTCATCGGCGGGCGGATTGGGCCGGATCAGCCGCATTTCGCCGGTATCCAGATTCCAGCGATACAGATTGCCGCCCTGGCTCATGGCATAGCCGCGGCGGGAGTTTTCCGGGTCCGGGATGGTGTCGAACCCGTCGCCAAAGGCCACTTCCTGCCAGTGCAGATTGCGGATGCCGCCGTTTTCGAACACCTCCGCCGGGCCGCGCCAGGAACCGTTGTCCTGCAAGCCGCCATAGACGTGATAGGGGTGATCATTGTCCACCGCCACGTGATAGTACTGGGCCAGCGGCAGATTGCGCACGAAACGGAAGGTCTCCCCCTTGTCGCGCGAAATGGCCAGCCCGCCATCATTGCCATCGATGATATGGCGCGGATCGTTCGGATTGATCCAGAAGGCGTGATTGTCGATATGGATGGTGTTGGCGGGCGCGCAGCAGTCAATGGCGGGGATGTATTCGAACGTCCTGCCGCCATCGATGGACAGCTTCACCCGCGAGCCCACGCGGTACACCCGGTTGGGATCGCGCGGGTCCACCTTCAGGTCATTGTAATAGAAGGGCCGGTCATTGATGTCATGCTCGGCATTGACCGTCCGCCAGCTTTCCCCGCCGTCGTCAGAGCGGATGAGCGCGCTCTTCTCGGCCTCCACCAGGGCATAGATGCGATTCGGATCGGCCTCGGAAATGGCGAATTCGGATCGGCCCAGCGTGCCTTCCGGCAGACCGTCCTCCTCCGTCAACTGATGGAAATTCTCGCCGCCGTCATGGGTCACATACAGCCCGCTGCCCGGCCCGCCGGACTTGAAATACCAGGGCCAGCGGCGGAACTGCCACATGGACACGAACAGCTTGTTGGGATTGCCGGGCACCATTTCAATGTCCGTGGCGCCGGTGCTGTCATTCACATACAGGATTTTCTCCCAGCTTTCGCCGCCATCGGTGGTCTTGTACACACCACGGTCCTTGCCGTCCCCCCACAAGGGGCCGAGCGCCGCCGCATAAGCGATATCGGGATTGTCCGGGTGCAGAACGATGCGGTTGATCCGCTCCGTCCCCTCAAGGCCCACGGACTGCCAGGTCTTGCCGCCGTCCAGGGACTTGAACGCCCCGCAGCCGACCGAGGTGGAGTTGCGGGTGTTGCCCTCCCCCGTGCCGACCCAGACAATATCGGGATTGTCCTGATTGATCGCCACCGAGCCGATGGAGGCACAGGGCATGTCATCGAACACCGGCGCCCAGTTCAGGCCGCCATTGACCGACTTCCACACGCCGCCCGTGGCCGCACCCACAAAGATGGTGCCCGGATCATCCGCCACCGCGTCAATGGCGGCGATCCGGCCGGACATGCCCGCCGGGCCGATACTGCGCGCCTTCAGGCCCGCCAGCAGGCTGCCATCCACCGCATCGGCCAGCGCGGGCGCCCCGGCCAGCCCGGCCATGGCCACACCGGCCATCAATGGCCGCAGAAGCTGTCTTGAAAACTGTTTGATCATCTGATCCCCCCTTGAGCGCCCGTCAGACGCCATAGTGTTCATACCCAGTCACTCCGCCGCCCGGCGCTCCACCGGCCCGGCCCTTTGCGATCCGGCCCCTTGCGACATGGCCGCTCGCCGTGCCCGACGCTTGCGCCGTTTCTGCCACCGCTTCACATGGGGCAGGAAAAACAGATACAGGCCGGTGCACCATAATACCAACAGCGCCACCCCCACCGGCAGAAACAAGCCCAGCTTCGTCCAGTCGGCGAAATAACTGCCGTCGTGCAGTGCCTCAATCACATCCGACCGGCGCCGGGCCACTTGCAGCACGGTGCCGGTGTGGGTATCCACCTGCACTTCCATGCCGCTTTCACTGACGAACTTGACCATGCCCTTGCCGGGCTTGAAATCCACGCGGTCCAGATCGACCCAGCGGTCTATGCCGGCCCCTTCCACACTGCGGGCCGCATCCAGAAGGCGTTCCATCGATATGACGGGCTGCCCGGTGCTCACCCCCCGCTGGCTGGGTGGCTGAATCCAGTCCACATCCTTTTTCAGCATCAGCAGCAGGCCCGCCACGATCATCAGGCCAAGCGGCAAGGCGATGAGGATGGACGCCCAATGATGGATTTTCCTGAGCAGAACCTGTGGCTTCAATGCGATGCTCCCCCCGACATGGCGGCCTACTGTATAGGGCCCCGCATCATGCTCAACCAATCTTAGGTTTAGGCCCCGCCCGCAGGCAAGCCTTATCGGTTGTCAGAAACCGAAATCCAGCCCCGCCCGCACGACCCGCCCCGCGGCGGGAAGGCCGCTTTGCGGCAGCACCAGTTTGTCGAACAGATTGTCGGCCCTGAGATAAAGCGTCGCAGGCCCTGCGCCCGGCGTCCAGCGCGCCGCCATATCCAGTGTAACCGCCCATGGCAGCGGTTGCAGGGTGCCAAACCGGTCCGGTGAAAAGGCCCGCCCCCGCACCTGTACGCCCAGCGCCAGTTCCAGGCGCTCATGGGGCCTGATCGTGGCATCGACCCGGCCCAGCCAGTCCGGTCGTTCCACCAGCTTGCGGCTGCCCGCGGCGGTGAGCGTGTCCCGGCGCGGCGCCATCCAGGTCATGTGGCCCTGTATGCTGGCAAAGGTCGCCGGTTGCCAGCGCCCGTCGATCGTCACCCCCGCCACCCGGCTGCCGGACAGGTTCACCCGCTGGCGCAGCAAGCGCCCGTCCCGGCGCACGAACCGCTGGTCGATGGTGTCGTCGGTCAGGGCGAGAAAGGGTATCAGGTCCACACGCAGGTCACGGCTTTCATAGCGCGCCACCAGTTCGATCTGATTGACCCGCTCCGCCTTCAGGTCGGGGTTAAGCAGGAAACGGTCCAGCGCCGCGGAAAACAGCTCCCGCATGGTGGGCATCCGCGCCTTCGTGGCCAGCCCCAGCTTCACCGACCAGGGACCATCCGGCCGCCAGGCGAGCGAGAGGGTGCCCCCCGGCTCGCTGAAGGCATCCCCGCCCGGTCGCCCCGCCGTGGCAGTGGGGTTCAGACTGTCTATGACGACCCCGGCGCTGAGCCGCCAATGCGCCCCAATATCGCGTGCCGCCTCCAGCCCGGCGCTGACGAGCCAGTGGGTGAACACCTCTTCCCCGCCGGGCGGTGTTTCCACCCGGCGGTGGCGGCTGTGCAGGGCGGACAGGCTGGCATCCAGCGACCAGCGGTCCGTCTCCAACCCGGCAATGATCCGGCCGCCAAGGCTGCGGTCCCGGTCCTGCTGGCGGGTATCCAGCACCGCCAGGTCCGGGCCATCGAAACTCAACGTGGTCTGCTCCGCCACCTGTCGCCACAGCGCCGTTTTCACCCGCCAGTCGCCCCGGTCTAGGCCGTGGGACAGCACCCAGATCGCCTGCCGGTCCCGCGGCAGACGCCAGAAACGCGCCTCATCCGGCGGGCGGTCCCCTTCCGGCGCCACGCCGCGATCCCGGTCCACCAGCAGATAGCTGGCGGCGAAGCGGCCCCAGTCCGCATCCGTCAGTTGAAGCCGGGCCAGTCCCCCTGCCCGTTCCCGATCCGTATTGAAGCGCAGCCCCCCGGCCTCCGGCGTGAAGGGCAGATCGACGCCATCCGGCAGCGGCATCCCGTTCTGGCGGCGATAGCTGCCCGCCAGCGTCAGGCCCACGGCCCCGGCCCTCGCCGTCAGGCCGCCACGGGTCAGAAATGCGCCGCCGCTGCCCCGTTCCGCCAGAAAACGGCCTGATTCCAGCCCGTTTGCCGACAGCGCGGGAGCATCGGGCAGCAATTCCACCGCGCCGCCCGTGGTATTGGCGCCGTACAGCACGGATACCGGCCCGCTGGTCACCCGCATACCCGCCAGCCCCGCCACCGGCACGCGGGACAGGTCCAGCCGATTGTCCCACGGCACATTGATGGGCGCCCCGTCGAAATAGGCGGCCACCTGCCGCTCCCCGGTGCCGCGCAGAAACAGCAGGGTCTGCCCCCGGCTGTTGGTCTGCACCAGCGCCGCCGGGGCCAGAGCCAGCGCATCGCCCATGGACCGTGGCCGCACGGCGGCAAAGCCGGACCGATCGATCCGCACGCTGCTGCCCTGATCGGTGGCGGACCGGATGGGTGTGCCGGTCACGGGGATGGTTTCCACCGACCCCAGGGCGGCGGGCGGCGGGCACAGGGCACCGGAACCCAGCACGCCGAGGGCACCGACAGCCAATTGAATCGGGCGGAATAATGCGACCATGCCCCCGGCCTTACGCCAGAAACATACCCCTGACAAGATTCCGCTACGCGACGTTTTGACATTCCCCGATCCCCCTGTTAAAGAGCGCGGCAGGGGTGCTGCCCGGACAAGCGGGCGGCTGAGAACATACCCTTTGAACCTGACGGATAATGCCGACGTAGGGAGACAATTCATGACCTTGTTTTATCGCCCCGCCTTTGCAGGCGCGGGCCTTTTCCTTTTGAGTGCCACAGCCCTGACGCCCCCCGGTTTCTTCGGTGGCGCAGCGCAGGCGAACGCCCCCGAAACACCGGAAGAAATCACCGTGACCGCGCGGGGCCGGGCCGAAAAGCTGGGCGACCTGCCGGACAGCGTAAGCGTCTTCACGCAGCGCGCATTGCGGGACCGGCGCATCACCACGGTCAACGCCATCACCGACCATACCGCCGGTGTCTATATGATCGACGATCAGGACTTCGGCACCAATCTGATCACCGTGCGGGGGGTGTCCACCAACCGTCAGCAGGCGCCGTCCATCGGCTATGTGACGGACGGCGTGCAACTGGCGGACAGCGAGCTGTTCACCCGTCCACTTTATGACGTGGCGCAGGTGGAGGTGCTGAAAGGCCCGCAGGGCGCCCTGTTCGGGCGCAGCGCCATTGCCGGGGTGTTCAATGTGACCACCCGACAGCCCGAATCCGAGCCCTCCGGCTATGTGCAGGCGGGTATCGGCACCGGCCTCACATGGCGGCTGGAAGGGGCCGCGGGCGGCGCCCTGTCGGACAAGGTGGCAATCCGCGCTTCCGGCCTTGTGATCGACAGCAACGGCTTCCGCCGCAATACCTTTCTGGATAAGAAGGTGGATGGCTTTGAAAGCCTGAATGGCCGGGTGCAACTGCGTGCGGAACTGACGGACGCCCTGACCGCCACCGCCAAGATCAGCGTGCTGGACGAGCGCGGCGGGGCCGCCTTCATTTCCAGCGGCAATGTGACCGGCGATTTCGGCGGGCGGCTGGCGGGCGATGCGCTGACCCGCCCCTTTGGCGATTTCGAAGGCCGCGCCAACCGGGATTGGATACAGGGCTCGCTCAGGCTGAACTGGACTGTGGCGGGCGGCACGCTCAGCAGCGTCACGGCCCACGATTCCTATGACAAGGATTTCATCGAGGAACTGGACTTCCGCAATGACACGCCGATCACCCTGTTTGGCGCGCCCCTGTTCCCGAACGGAATCCAGCCCATCAGCCAGCCGGTCAGCCTGGACGTGACCACCCAGGAAGTGCGCTATACCAGCGATGACGACAGGCCGATCCGCTTCATTGTGGGCGGCTTTTATCAGCGCATCGAAAAGGACCGGGTGGACGATTTCGGCCCGCTGCTGTTCGGCGCCCCCGCCCCGCGTTTCGAAACACGCACCGATCAGTTCGCCGCCTTCGGCCAGATCACCGCGGACCTGACCGAGCGGCTGGAGCTGAATGCGGCGCTGCGCTATGACCGGGGCGAAAAGGATCAGAACACGAAGGTCAATGCCACGGACGCCCTGATCGAGGCGCGCTCCGAGACCTTTGACAAGGTGCAGCCCAAGCTCAGCCTGTCCTATGATCTGGATGGCGGGCACATGCTCTATGCCACCGCCGCGCTCGGCTTCAAGCCGGGGGGCTTCAATGTGCCGCCGGGGCCGGGAGACATCCAGCAGGCCGTCTTCCCCTCGGAAGAGACGGGAACCCTGGAAGCCGGGGCCAAGCTGCGCTTTCTGAACGGTCGGGCACGGCTGAATCTGGCGGGCTTCATCACCGATTATGACAATTTCCAGGCTACGATCTTTCTGAACGGGGTGAACACCGTGCTCAGCGTGGACCGGGTGGAGGTAAAAGGGCTGGAAGTGGACGGCTTCCTGCAACTGAACGATGCCCTGAGCCTGGATGCCAATGCCGCCATCACCGACAGCACGATCAAGAACTTCGTGGCGCCCAACCCCCTCAACTCCGCCGAAACGGTGGACTATAGCGGCAATCGCACGCCGTCCGCCCCGCGCTTCCAGATCAATGCGGGGGTTCAGTGGCAGCGGGATGTGGGGCCGGGCCAGCTTATGGTGCGGGCCGATTATCACCATGTGGGCCAGGTCTTCTTTGAAGTGGACAATGTGCTGTTCACGCCGGATCGGGGTTTTGCCGACCTGCGCGCCAGTTTCACCGCCGGGTCCACCGAATTTTCTGTCTGGGCGAAAAATATCACGGACAAGCGCTGGGCCATTTCCGCCTTTGGCCAGACGCAGTTGGCGCTGCTTCAGGGGCTTGGGCCGGGCGGGCCGTTCGACAGCTTCACCATCAATCGCGGGCGGCGTATCGGCGTCAACATCCGTCAATCTTTCTGATCGGGGAGAGATAAGCCATGAGCTTTTGCAAAACCATCTGGGCGGAAGCCGCGCCACTGCGTGAGACCATCCGCACCATGCCCTTCAACCGGGAACTGGCCGATGGCACGCTGCCGCAGGCCACGTTCCAGCATTACATGCTTCAGGATTCGCTTTATCTGGAATCCTACAGCCGGGTGCTGTCCATATTGTCGGCCCGCGCGCCGGAAGTGGACATGATGCTGGAATTCGCCGATGCCGCCAAGATCGCGCTGGTGGTGGAACGGGAACTGCACAACGGCTTTTTCGAGAAATTCGGGCTGAATGCGGAAACCGTTGCGGCGGCAAGGCCCACCCCCACTACGCACACTTACTGCAACTATCTTCTGGCCAAAGCCTATGGCAGCCCGTTCGCCGAGGCCGTGGCCGCCATTCTGCCCTGCTTCTGGGTGTACCGGGAAGTGGGGCTGGACATCCACGAAAAGGCCGCCAGCGAGCATCCCTACCGCGCCTGGATCGACACCTATGCGGACACGTCCTTTTCCGATGCGGTGGACCGCATGATCGCCATTACCGACCGCGTGGCCGCCGCCACCACACAGGAAGGTCAGACCGCCATGTCAGACGCCTTCCTGACCTGCACCCGGTTCGAATACATGTTCTGGGACGCAGCCTGGCGCCGGGAAACCTGGCCACTCTGACCCGCCCCGGTCAAAAGGCGTGAGCACAAATCCATCTCTTGGTCGCGACCGCGCCCCACCCATACTGACGTTGCCCCTACCGCCATCCCGCACACACGGCAGCGCCGGAGGCCACGACCGTGGCCCGCCGCCCATGCGGCGCCCTCGCGGAGCCGCAGCGCGAAGCGCTCAGGCGTGAGCGGTAACAAACCCTACCGGTGCTGCCACACGGCAGCGCCGGAGGCCACGACCGTGGCCCGCAGCCCATGCGGCGCCCCCGCGGAGCCGCAGCGCGAAGCGCTCAGGCGTGAGCGGTAACAAACCCTACCGGTGCTGCCACACGGCAGCGCCGGAGGCCACGACCGTGGCCCGCCGCGAGTGCGGCGCCCTCGCGGAGCGCGCGCGACAGCGCGCTTGCGTGAGCGAAAACAAACCAATCAGGGCCTTAAGGCCCTGATTGTATCCTCAAGATGGTCAATCAGGCGGTGTGCCTGGTCGCCGCTGAGCGCCCCGGTCATATGGTTGAACGCCATGCCTTCCATCAGATTCTGCGTCAGGGTGAGCGCCAGATCGAAGCGCTCCCGGTCCCGCCGCCAATGGGGGAACAGGTCTTCCGCCAATTGCCGCCATATCTTGTGAAAGGCATCCTTGCGGGGCTGAAGCACGGCCCGCAGCCCCTCATCGGTTCGCGCAGCCACGGTCAGTTCATAAAAGGCGATGAAATAGGGGTGGTTGACCTGCTCCCAGTAGCGGTCCAGCACGGCCCGCGCACCATCCGGGCCGGGTGTGACACTTTCAACCATTGATCGAAACGCCCTTAACCGCCGGCCGTGAAGATAGTCTATCACGCCGGTGATCACCGTGAGTCGGTTGGAAAAATGGTGCATCATGGCACCGCGCGACAAACCCGCCTTTTCCGCGATACGGGGCGTGGTGATGCCGGCATACCCTTCTTCCAGCAGAACCTGTATGGCGGCCTTGATGATCCGTTCGCGCGTCAGGGCGCTTTTGCGCGCCTGCGGCCCGGCATCTTCGGGCAGGTCGGAAGGAAGGGGCATGACTGCACCGGGGGAAAAAGCCTCATCCATGTGACCGTCTCCGAACGCGGATTCAAACGGCGGACAAGGCCGCCATCGGCAACACACCCGCCCACGGGTAAAGGCGGCCCATGAAGGCCCTGACGCGGGTACGTGTATTTTTATAGCAAGCTATTGTTTTGATTGTCGATGGATAAGTGCAATTGAATGCAGAACACACGCGGGCCGCGTTTGCTGGCCGTGCGCCCGATGATCATACCCCGGTGCCGCGCCCCTTAGCGCTGCATGTTGAAGACGGCTTCCTGGGGGTTGAGCTGAAAGCCCAGCAGCACTTCATAATCATAGCGGCGGGCCTGCTCGATGGTGGGGATGTGCTGGCGCACCGTCTGCTTGGCGGTGGCGCGGCCCTTACCGTCAAAGGTCAGCACGGTTTCAAACCGCTTCTTGGAGACGATGCGGGCATTGTCTTTCACCACGGCAACGAAATAAGGCACCGTGATCGTGCGGCCCTCCATCGCCGGGCCAGCCGTGGCCGCGATTTCGAAACTGACGGAGGCATCCACGTCATCGCCCTGATCGCACTGGCTGGTCACGCCCATGATACTGGCGGTGAAAATCTCGTTCGATGCGCTCGGCTCATTATCGACGAAACGGGTCATGGTCCCCGCATCCCCCACCACGGCCACCGCCGGGCAGCGGGAAACCACCACTTCCAGCGGATTCTTGTTGCAGGCGGCCAGCAGCAGGGCCAGCAGCATCAGGGCAGAGAGTCGCACGGACATGAACAGCCTTTCCGTAACACATGCATCGGGCGGCCCAGGCTCCGAAGTGCGGAACCCGGCGGGCCGGACGGCGCCGGATCATAGGGTCTGTACCGGCAAAGGGCAAGCGCAGCCTTGGCCGATGCTTTTCTGACCGGATCGCCGCGCCTTGACCCCAAGGGTGGCAAGGGTTAGCTACAGGGGAAACAGCCCAAGGACGGTTTTCGATGACTGACGCCGATTCCCAGACTTCCGGCCCGACCGGCACGCACGGCGCGCCCCCGTTGAGGGTGGTGCTGGCCAATCCGCGCGGCTTTTGCGCGGGCGTGGACCGGGCCATCCAGATCGTGGAACTGGCGCTGAAAAAGTTCGGCGCGCCAGTCTATGTGCGCCACGAGATCGTCCACAATCGCTATGTGGTGGAAAGCCTGGAAGCCAAGGGCGCGGTGTTCGTGGACGAACTGCACGAGGTACCGGATGACCTGCCCGTTGTTTTTTCCGCCCACGGCGTGCCCAAGGCCGTCCCGGCGGAGGCCGAACGGCGCAAAATGATCTATGTGGATGCCACCTGCCCGCTGGTGTCCAAGGTGCACCGGGAAGTGGAGCATCTGGCGGCGCGGGATCAGCACATTCTGATGATCGGCCATGCGGGGCACCCGGAGGTGGAAGGCACCATGGGCCAGTTGCCCGACGGCGCCATGACCCTGATCGAAACGCGGGACGACGTGGCCAGTTTCACGCCGCCCGAAGGGAAAAGCCTGGCCTTTGTCACCCAGACCACGCTGAGCGTGGACGACACCGCCGGAATAGTGGCGGCCCTGAAGGCGCGCTTTCCCGAAATCCGCGCGCCGAAAAAGGAAGACATCTGCTACGCCACCACCAACCGGCAGGAAGCGGTCAAGGAAATGGCCGCCAGCGTGGACCGGGTGCTGGTGATCGGCGCGCCCAATTCATCCAACAGTATGCGGCTGGTGGAAGTGAGCGCGCGCATGGGGTGCCCGGCCCGCCTGGTGCAGCGCGCCGCCGACATCGACCATGACTGGCTGAGCGGTGCCGGCGCCGTGGGCATCACCGCCGGCGCCAGCGCGCCCGAAGTGCTGGTGGACGAAGTGATCACCGCGCTGAAAGAACGCTACAGCGTTACCATGGACACCCTGACCACGGCGGAAGAAGACGTGGTGTTCAAGGTGCCGCCCATCCTGAAAGGCGTGGCCTGATGGCCGTCTATACGGCGGTCTCCGGCGCCGATCTGGAGAGGTTTCTGGCGGCCTATGATCTGGGCGCACCGCTCAGCTTCAAGGGCATCGCCGAAGGGGTGGAAAATTCCAACTATTTCCTGGAAACGGAGGCGGGGCGCTTCATCCTGACCCTGTATGAAAAGCGCGCCAACCCGGATGACCTGCCCTATTTTCTGGACCTGATGGCCCATCTGGCCGCCCATGGCCTGCCCGCGCCGCCCCCCATACCCGATCGCACGGGGCGGATGCTGCAAAGTCTCGCCGGGCGCCCGGCCTGCCTGATCTCGTTTCTGACAGGCACCGAAGCCGCCACCATCACCCCGGACCATACCCGCGCCGTGGGCGCGGCGCTGGCCCATATGCACCGGGCCACAGCCGATTTCCCCCGGCAGCGGGCAAACGACCTGTCGCTGGCGGGCTGGCAGGCCCTGTGGGCGGAAATCGACCCGGTGGCGGCGGAAAGCGTGCACGCCGGCCTTGGCGGTCGCATCGAAGCGGAACTGGCGCATCTGGCCACAGCCTGGCCCGCCCGCCTGCCCACCGGCACCATCCATGCGGACCTGTTCCCCGACAATGTGCTGTTCACCGGCACCACTGTCACCGGCCTGATAGACTTCTATTTCGCCTGTACGGACTTTCTCGCCTATGATCTGGCCGTGTGCCTGAATGCCTGGTGCATAAACGATGCGGGCACGCTGGACCCGGCCCTGCAAGACGGCCTGATCGCCGGATATGAAAGCGTGCGGGCGCTGGACGGCAAGGAAAAGGCCCATCTTCCCCTATTGGCGCGCGGCGCGGCGCTGCGCTTCCTGCTGACCCGCCTTTATGACTGGCTGAACCCGGTGGAAGGCGCCATGGTGCGCGCCAAGGACCCCCGCCCCTATCTGCACCGGTTGACCACCCTGCAAGCGCTGGACGGCCAGCCCCATGGCTGACCCCGGAACGGTGGACATCTATACGGACGGCGCCTGTTCCGGCAATCCCGGCCCCGGCGGCTGGGGCGCCGTGCTGCTCTATCAGGGCCACGAAAAAGACCTGTATGGCGGCGCCCCCGACACCACCAATAACCGCATGGAGCTTCAGGCCGCCATCGAGGCTCTGAACGCCCTGAAACGGTCCTGCCATGTGCGCCTACACACGGACAGCACCTATGTGCGCAACGGCATCACACAGTGGCTGGAAGGCTGGAAGGCAAAAGGCTGGAAAACCGCCGCCAAAAAGCCGGTAAAGAACGAAGACCTGTGGCGCGCCCTGGACGACGCCGCCCGGCGTCACCGCATCGAATGGATCTGGGTCAAGGGCCATGCCGGTGACGCGGGCAATGAACGCGCCGACGCACTGGCCCGAAAAGGCGCCGAAGAAGCGCGGTAGGGGGCTTTATTCCGCTCACGCAAGCACGCTGGCGCGTGCGCTCCGCGAGGGCGCCGCATAGGCGGCGGGCCACGCTTGTGGCCTCCGCGCTGCCGTGAGGCAGCACCGGTAGAGGCAACGTCGGTGCGGGCGGGAAGCGGGCTTGTCTGATTTCACGCCTTGGCCGCTTACGCGGCCCGGCTCCAAATGGGCGCCGCATAGGCGGCGGGGCGCGGTCGCGCCCGTTGGTTTACCGCTCACGCCTGAGCGCTACGCGCTGCGGCTCCGCGAGGGCGCCGCAGGGGCGGCGGGGCGCGGTCGCGCCCGTTGGTTTACCGCTCACGCCTGAGCGCTACGCGCTGCGGCTCCGCGAGGGCGCCGCAGGGGCGGCGGGGCGCGGTCGCGCCCGTGGGATAGGCTCGTGCTTCTTTTTTGCGCGCGTGCAAGGGGGCTTGTGGCCCGCGTCATCCCGCGCGGGGCGGGATGACGCGGGGGCCGCTAGTCGTCCGCCATGGGGCCGTTGAAGGTTTCGCCGAAAAAGTCCCCGGCGTTCCAATGCGGCGTGTCGACGGCATTGGCCAGGTCGCGGATGATCAGCCAGTTCACATGGGCGAACTTGGCGCCCGCCTGATAGTCGATCGGCTGGTTCAGGTCATCCTTGGGCCCGTGATAGGTGTTGGCCAGAAAATCGCGGAACTTCGCGCCGCCATCCACGCCGTCCGCCGTTTCACCCCAGCCGGTCATCAGGAAGATGGCGGGCACGCCCTTTTCCACGAAGCGGTAATGGTCGCTGCGGGTGAAGATGCCCTCTTCCGGCATGGGGTCCGGCGACAGGGTGACACCGGCCCCCTTCACCGCCTTTTCCGCAATGGGGCCAAGGCTGGACCGATCCGCCCCGAAGGCCACCACATCGCTGAAATCATAGAGCAGAACCGGCATGTCCAGATTCACATTGGCCACCAGCCGGGGCATATCCACGGTGGGATATTCGGCATAATATTCAGCGCCGAGAAGCCCCTTTTCCTCCGCCGTCACGGCCAGGAACAGCAGGCTGCGGGCCGGGCGGTTTTCCGGCTCGGCGAAAGCGCGGGCCACTTCCAGCATCACCGCCGTACCCGCCGCATTGTCCAGCGCGCCATTGGCGATCTTGTCCTCGCCTTCCTCATGATCCTGCACGCCCACATGGTCCAGATGGGCGGTCATCACCACCACTTCATCCCTGAGCGCGGGGTCCGTGCCCGGTAGCATCCCCGCCACATTGGCGCCGTGCACCACATCACCCAACTGGCTGTTGCGGTGCATGGCGACCCGCGCATTCAGCGCGGCCCCCTGCGGTGCGCCCGTCTCGGCGGCGGTCAGCACACTGTCCAGCGACAGGCCGCCGCTCGCCAACAGGTCCGCCGCCACGTCATGGCTGATGGAAGCGCTCATCTCAACGCGGGCGGCGGCGCCGCCCTCATCACCTTCGCGGCGCACCCAGTCAAAGCTTTCATGGCCGATATAGCGCTTCATCCGGGCGAACGGGCGGCGCTTTTCATCCACCCGTGTCTTGACCACCAGCACCCCCCTGGCGCCCCGTTCGGCCAGTTCCTCCGCCTTGGTGCCGGTGGAGCCGTGATGCGCGCGCACTTCACTGTTGAAACTGCCCGGCGCCCCGGACAGCACCAGCGCCACCTTGCCGTGCAGGTCCAGCCCGGCCAGATCGTCATGGCCCAGTTTCGGTGCGTGAATGCCATATCCGGCGAACACCACCGGCCCTTCAACGTCGGCCTGAGGGTTGGCAACGCTGCCAAAGGTGATGAAGTCCGGCCCCATTTCCAGTGTTCGGGTTTCGCCGTCCACGGTCAGGCTGATGCCCGCATCCTCAGCCGACACGCTGGCGGTGCGAAACGGCACCTGCTGGAAATAGCTTTCACCCTCGCCCGCGGGCGCCAAATCCAGCGCGCGAAAACGGCTGGCGACAAAATTGGCCGCGATACGATAGCCGCGTGTGCCCACTTCCCGGCCCCTGAGGCTGTCATCGGCCAGGAAGCGCACATCCGCTTCCAGCCGGTTCGCATCGAACAGGGCGCCGGTTGCCGCCGCGCCCGGCCCGGTGCCGGATGCCGCCCCGTCCATATCCCGCTCCGCCCCGGCGCACGCCGCCACGGTCAGCATAAGCAGCCCGGCACCGAAAAGCCGCAGGCTCCGTTTTCCATCAATCATGATCGACTATCCTCCCCCGCTGTTTCTGTCTTCACGGCCACACTATAGCGGCACAGTCCAAATACAAAAGGACCGCGACAGGGTTTTTGTCGCGGTCCCGTGTTCTGATATCTCCGGCATGACCGAAATCAGCGGTTACACCCCTCAGCGCCCCGCCGCCGGGCAGCCGCGCGGGCGGGTCATGTCGCACTTCGGCATGGGGATATGGCTTGTGCGGTCAGGCTTTGTGCGCACCGGATCATGCAGCAGCATGGTGGGCGCCTTGGACACATGGCCCGGCGGCACCACGCCAACACCCCGCGCCACTTCCGAAACAGACACCTGACCATTGGGCACCGGCACGCCCTTTGCCACCACTTCGACCGTTACCATGCCGAGCGGCAGGGTGACCTCGGCGGCGGCGGGCCGGTCATGGGCAAGCAGACCCGCAGCCAGGCCGACAAGGGCCACAAGGCCCGGAACCACAGCATTCTTCATGAGTCCTCTCCTCCGTTATTCCCGGAATGAGAGATAGGGTGGGTGTGCCGGGCTACCAGCCCCTTTCCGCCGGTGAAAAGCAGAAAACGCGGCCTATGATAGCTTTTGACTATGATCAAGATGGTCCAGAATGGCCCACAACCGGTCCTGCCCCCAGAAAACACGGTCATCCACCCGGAAGGTGGGCACACCCCAACTGCCCGCCCGCAGCATGGCGCTCTGATTCTCGGCGGCCAGGGCGCGCCAATCATCGCCTGGCAGGCCGCCGCGCACATACCGTTCCGGCAGCCCGGCGCCGCGCAGAATTTTCATCATGCCCTTTTCTTCCGCCCCGTCGACGCCCTCGGACCAGACGGCGGCCATGAAACGGCGGAAAAAGGGCAGCGCCTCATCGGTGTCCATCAGCTTGAAGCCGATGGACAGAGCCCGCTCCGTGGCGGTGCCGAGCGGGTCCACGATGCGGCCAAAGGGGATGTCTTCCAGCCGCGCCTCGCGGGCGGCATCCATCAGGATATAGCGCGCCTTCAGGGGCGGCACCTTCAGACCGCGCATCACCATGGGCAGAACCGGTCTCAGGCGCAGCTTCACGCCCGTGCGCTCGGCAAATTCGACGATCTGCTCCAGCCCCAGATAGCTGTACGGACTGCGCGGAGAGAAAAACAGCTCCACCGTGCGGCCAGGGAATGTGCGCGGGCTGCCTTCCAGCTTTTCCCGCCAGCGCCGGGTCTGGTTGAACCGCACCTGCCCGTCCCCGGCGCCAAGCCAGTTAAGATCCCGTTCCAGATGGTCCAGCCGGTCGAGACCGGGATAGAACACCCCCTGATGATACAGCGTGCCGCTTTGATAATGGCCAAGGCGGCGCAACAGGCTCTCATTCTCGCGCAGGCGGGATTCGGCCATGTCCGCCTGCACGGCAAGCGCCTTGACCGCGGCCATGTCCTGCCGCCAGAGCGCGCCCCCCACTTCCTGCGCCACATCGAAAAAGGCGGGGTCCGTCTCCAGCGCGGCAAGATGGCGGGTGGCCATGCCCACGGCCAGCCGATCCGGCACCAGTGCATGGCCGGGAAACCCCAGCCCGTACAATTGCGCCAGCCGCGTGGCATCGATGATGGTCAGTGCCTCATAGCGGGCCGGGTCCGGGTACATCTGGGCGGGCAGCCGCTCCACCACGCGGGGGCGAATCCGCACATCAAAGCGATCCGCCAGTTCCGGCAAGACCTGCACCATAAGCTGGGAAACCGGATCATCCACCCGGTGAAAATAGATCACCTCGCGGGGCTTCCGCGCCAGGCGTCGGCGCCAGTCCGCCCGGCGCGCCCGCCACCGATCCCGCCGGGCGCTCACATGGGCGGCCACCAGCCGCGCCTTGATGGCGGTGGCGAAACTCATCGTGTTGCTTCCTGGCCGGTGATCCCCATATGCCCCTGCCCCTTTGCCCGCACCCTTGCGGGCGGCTGCATGTCCCGCGATCATTGCCCCGATAGCGCCCAATATGCAAGCCGACCATACAAAAACGGGCGCCCCGAAAGGAGCGCCCGCGCCGCAAGACCGTAATCAGGCCGCTTTTAAAGCTGGCCCAGCATGTAATCGGCGCTGGACACCTCGAAGGCGCCCGGCTCTTCCACGTTCAGCGCCGTGACCTTGCCGTCTTCCACGATCATGGAGAAACGCTGTGCGCGCGGCCCCATGCCCAGCTTGCTGCCGTCGAAATCGAGCCCCAGGGCACGGGCATAATCCGCATTGCCATCCGCCAGCATGATCACGTCATCCCCCACGCCAGCATTCTTGCCCCAGGCATCCATGACGAAAACATCATTCACCGAAAGGCAGGCAATATGGTCAACGCCCTTGTCCCGCAGGCTGGCCGCCTTGTCCACGAAGCCCGGCAGGTGGCGGGCGGAACAGGTGGGTGTGAACGCGCCGGGTACGGCGAAAAACGCCACCTTCTTGCCCTTGAAAAGCTCATCGGCGCTGATCGGCCCCGGCCCGTCGTCGGTCATCACCATGAATGTGCCCTCAGGCACGCTATCGCCCACTTTGATCATGCTCGATCCCCTTGTGATAAATTGGCTATGGCAGCGCCGCATTGGCGGCACTGTCCCGAATGGACTGTCGATGGCGGAACCGCCATCGCCCCGTCAGGGTAAGGCCGTCGCGCGCCCAGACAAGGGCGCGTTTCAGGATATGGCAGGATCGCGGCTCAACCGAGAGACCGGTCCCGCTCGATCGCCTGCCCGTCTCCGCGCACCAGGGTCAGGCGCACATCCCGGCCATTCAGGTCGTGCACAGTCTCGCCCTGCCGCATCACCGGCACGACGAACCGGGCACTGGTGCCATCGCCGCGCAACTGCACCGTGGCCGGCGCGAACTGAATACCGTCACATTCCACCAGCAGCCGGGCGCCATCCAGCGATTGGCCCGCACTGGCATCCACGATCAGGCGCTGATGGCCCTTGGGCCCCACCACGCGCGCACCGTCAATGGCGAGCCCCGCACCGGCACCCCCCTGCACATCGGGCAGGCGATCGGCCCAGGCGTTCAGCGTCACATCGGCGACGGGATCGCCGCTACCCAACTGATCCCGGTTCAGGGTGTATTGCTGTTTGAAAGGCAGGCACACATCCTTGCAGGCCATGAACTCGGCCTCGATGGTCAGGCTGTCGCCGCTCACCCCTTCCGGCAGGCGGAAAGGCATGACCACCTGATCGCCATAGCCATATGTGGTTATGCCGAACAGGGTGAACTTCCTGGGCACGGGATAGCGCAGGTCCACCGGCGTTCCATTGACCCGCACGCGCACGGGCAGGCCCGCTTCGCCGGGGGAGCGCCAATAGGTCTTCCAGCCGCTGTTCATGTCCGCCTGCCAGGCGATCACCTGACCGTCCAGCCCCTTGACGGGCTGATCCATCACACCCGTGATCAGGCGGGTGCGCATGGCCTCGTCATGGCTGGACCAGTCGGTGGTGCCGGCATGGGAAGCGCCCATGGTGGCGCCAAGCAGCAGTCCACCCGCCAGCATCAGGTGCCGGGCCAGTCGCCAGCCCGGTTTCCGGGGCCGTTCCAGGGTCAAGACAGGGCCAGAGCCAGTCCGCGTCATAGGTGTTCCTCGTTGTCATGCACCGCGCATCCAGTGGTGCGCGCATCATTTCACTCTGTGTTTGTTCTACCAACCCGCAACCGCCCCGGCCAGTTACACCGACTCACGAAAGCGTGTGCATGGGGCGGTTTTTTTGCCGTGACCTCTTTTACGCGCGCCTGTCATACCCCAGATCAATGGTCTGATCGCATCTTTGCTTTCAATGTTTGTTCGCGTCACCGGAAAGGGATAGACTTGATCTCATGAGCAGTACCCCATTACCCACCGGCGCCTATCTCACGGGTAGCCTTCTTCTGGCCATGCCGGGGATGGACGACACCCGCTTTGAAAGCAGCGTGATCTATATTTGCAGCCATGACGACTCCGGTGCCATGGGACTGGTGATCAATCAGAGCTTTCCCGACCTGAGCTTTCAGGGCCTGTTGCAGCAGCTTGACATCCCCACGGATGACGCCTGCCCCGATACCACCGTGCATCTTGGCGGCCCGGTGGAACCGGGGCGCGGCTTCGTGCTGCACAGTGCCGATTACGCACAGGAAAGCACCCTTATCGTTTCGGAAAGCATGGCGCTGAGCGCCACCATCGACATTCTTCAGGAAATCGCCGCCGGTCGCGGGCCGGCGCACCATCTGGTGGCGCTGGGCTATGCCGGCTGGGGGCCGGGCCAGCTTGAGCAGGAAATCCAGCACAATGGCTGGCTGACCGCCAGCGCGGACGAGGAAATCGTCTTCAACACCGATCTGGACCATAAATGGCCCCGCGCCATGCGGATGCTGGGCATTGAACCGGCCATGCTGTCCACCGAAGCGGGCCACGCCTGACCCGCCCGGCTGTTACACCCGGCTGCCCCGCCCGACTGCTCCGCCTGAAAACCCCGCCCCGGACATTCAAACGTCCAGCGACGGCAGATCCCCCGCGCCCACGGCGGCGAAAGCATGTGTCTTGCTGTCCAGCAGGTCGCGCGCCATTCGGGCCACGTCGTCAGGGGTCACGCTGGTCACGTCCTTCAGGATTTCTTCCACCGTCACCACACGGTCGAACACCAGAAGCTGGCGGCCAAGCTGTTCCATGCGGGACGTGGTGGATTCCAGCGCCATCATCAGCCCGGCCTTGAGCTGATTGATGCTGCTGGCCACTTCCTCCGCCCCCGGCCCGCGCGCCAGATCCTCCACCTCCGCCCGCACCAGCGCCAGCACCTCGGCGGCGGCTTCGGGGGCGGCGGCGGCATACAGGCCGCTCATGCCCGTGTCCCGGTGCGCATTGGCGAAGGAAAAGATGGCATAGGCCAGCCCGCGTTCCTCCCGGACGGTCTGAAACAGGCGCGAGGACATGCCGCCACCCAGCAGGGTGGTGAAAACCTGCGCCGGGTAATAATCCGCATCGAAATAGGAGACGCCCGGCCAGCCCAGCGTAAGATGCACCTGCTCAAGCGGGCGGGAATCCAGCTTGCGACCACCGGTGAACACACCGGGCGGCGTGGGCCCGCCATCGCCCGGTGGCACATCGGCCAGCGCCTCGGCCACCAGCGCCACCAGCCGGTCATGATCCAGATTGCCCACCGCCGAGACCACCATGCGCCCCGCCTGATAGCGCTCGGCCATATAAAGGTTCAGATCGTCGCGGGTAAAACCGCCGACGGTTTCCGGCGTGCCGAGAATATTGTGCCCCAGCGGCTGATCGCCATACGCCGCTTCCTGAAGATGGTCGAAAATGATGTCATCCGGCGTTTCCACCGCCTGCGCCAGTTCCTGAAGGATCACTTCCTTTTCGCGGGTCAGTTCCGCCGGATCGAATACGGAGCGGGTGAGAATGTCCCCCAGCAGGTCCACCGCCAGGCCCATGTCGTCCTTCAGAACGCGGCAGTAATACAGGGTCTGGTCGCGGCTGGTGAAGGCGTTCATCTGGCCGCCCACGGCTTCGATCTCCAGCGCGATGTCGCGCGCGCTGCGCCGCTCGGTGCCCTTGAACAGCATGTGTTCAAGGCAATGGGTGATGCCCTGCTCCCGCGGCCCTTCCAGCCGGGAGCCCGCATCCACCCATACACCGACGGAAACGGTCTCCAGCGCCGGGCGTTGCTCGCTGATGATGCGCAAGCCCCCCGGCAGCCTCGTCAGGCGCACACGGTCATCGCTCATGCGGACCCCCGAACCGGTCCCGGCGTCGCCCCCTTGAGCATCCGGGCCTTCAGGGCCTCCAGATCGGCGGGCAGCGTATCATAGCGTTCCGGCGCGCTCATCAGATCGGCCAGATGGGGCGGCAGGGGCGCGGGGCCGTCCTGCACCCTTGTGACCGCATCGGCGAACTTGGCCGGATGGGCGGTGGCCAGCGTTACCCGTGCCGCGCCGTCTTCAGGCAGGGTGCGGCGCGCCACATCGAAACCGATGGCGGTGTGCGGGTCCAGCAGCAGGCCCGTATCGGCCAACACATCCTTCATGGTGGCAACCGTGCCCGCATCATCCACGCGCGCGGCGGTGAACAGGCCCCGGAACCGGCTGACGGCCTGATCCGGCAAGGTGAAGCCGTCGCTCTGTTTCAGGCTTTCCATGTGGCCGCGCACGGCACCGCTGTCGCCGTCCAGCAGGTCGAACAGCAGGCGCTCGAAATTGGAGGAAATGCCGATATCCATGCTGGGCGACAGGGTGGATGCCACCGGCCCGCGCTCATAACGCCCGGTTTCCCGGAAGCGGGTCAGGATGTCATTGGCATTGGTGGCGATGGCCAGCATTTCCACCGGCAAGCCCATGCGCCGGGCCAGATAGCCGGCGAACACATCGCCGAAATTCCCGGTGGGCACGGAAAAGGACACGGGCCGATCCGGCGCCCCCAGCGCCACGGCGGCATAGACATAATAGACGATCTGCGCCATCACCCGCGCCCAGTTGATGGAATTGACGGCGCTGAGCCCCACCTGATCGCGGAAGGCCGCATCGGCAAAAGCGGCTTTCACCAATGCCTGGCAGTCGTCAAAGGTGCCATCCACGGCGATATTGACCACATTGGGCGCGTCCACGGTGGTCATCTGGCGGCGCTGCACTTCGGACACGCGCCCCTTGGGGTGAAGCATGAAGATATCCACCGCTTCCGCCCCGCGGCAACCCTCGATGGCCGCCGAGCCGGTATCGCCACTGGTGGCACCCAATATGGTCAGCCGACGGCCCTGACGGCGGGTAAACAGGTCGAAAAGCTGCCCCAGGAATTGCAGCGCGAAATCCTTGAACGCCAGAGTGGGGCCGTGGAACAGCTCCAGCACCCAGTCATTGGGGCCAAGCTGCACCAGCGGCGCCGTGGCGCTGTGGCGGAACCGGTCACCGCCATAAACCCGGCGGGTCAGCCGGTCCAGCGTGTCACCGTCCAGCGCGTCGGCCAGAAAAGGCCGCATCACGGCGGCGGCCACGGCGTGATAGGGCTGCCCGCGCAGGGCCCGCAGATCGTCCGCCGACCAGTGCGGCAGATGATCCGGCATGTAAAGGCCGCCATCCGGGGCCAGCCCGGTCATGATGGTATCTTCAAAGCCGAGGGCGGGAGCTTCCCCGCGGGTAGAGCTGTACTGCACCGAAACGCCCTTTCTCAGATTGCCGGATTGACCCGGCCGCGAGTCATAGTGCCCGGCGCGCCCCGGCGCAAGAGAGGGCTTCGGCCCGCCTTATCGCGGATCGGCCGACCGGCGCGCCCTGGCCAGGCCATAAGCCAGATAGACCGCCACCAGCGCCAGCCCAAGGCCATACCAGGTCAGGGCATATTCCAGGTGATTGTTGCGGATCTGAACCCGCACCTGCCCCGCCCGCAGCGGCGCGGCGGTCCAGTCCCCAGCTTGCAGAATCACCCGGTAAGGCAGAACCCGCGCAAGGCCGAAATGATCGGCCATCTCGTCCATGCGGGCGGTGAACCAGTCCCCGCTTTCCGGCTGATTGACCGGGGTGAACGGCCCCGGCTGTGCACCGCGCCGCAGCACACCGGTCACCGTTAGACGATCGGTGGGCAGGGTCACCGGGGCCGTGCGATCCGCCACCCAGCCGGGGGAGACGAGCACGGGCCGCGATCCGTCCCGCAAAAAGGGCAGATAGAGATGATAGCCGCCCTCCCCGTCCAGATTGGTGCCGAACACGGCGATCGGGGGGGTGTCCATGAACCGCCCGGTGATCGTCACCCGGCGATAGGGGGCGAGCGTGCCCGCCGACTCCAGCCGGTGGAGCGGCGCGGGCGGCGCGGCAAGGCCCGCTTCCAGCTCGGCCACGCGGGCGGTTTTCGGCCCCACCTTGCGGGCCTGCCAGGTGCCGAGCACAATCAGGATGGCCAGCGCCACCAGCGTGGCAACGGTCAGGCCGCGGCCCGGTTGGAAGCGGGGCTGGTCAGCCACGGTCATCGGCTTTGGTCATCGGGTGCGGGGTCATCCGCGTCCCCGGCGGGATCGATTCGGCCCTCATGGGCATCATGGCGCAATTCCAGCGCCACCAGGATCACCTTGACCACGCGCAGCATCCAGAACCCGGCACCGGCGATGAACAGCGGCCACAGGATCATGTGCACCCACATGGGCGGACGCACCAGTCCGCCGATGATGAACGCCAGAACGGCGGTCAACGCCCCCAGAATCAGAATGACGAAGACCGCCGGGCCATCCCCCGGATCGACCTGGCGAAGATCCAGCCCGCAGGCCGGGCAGGCGGGGCGCAGTTCCAGGCCCTTGTGCAGCACCTTGCCCCTGAAGCAGCGGGGGCAGCGGCCCGCAAGCCCCGCCTTTAACGGCGACACCGGCCCCGCATGGGCCGGGCCGGTGTCCGTGTTTTCGGTTTTATGGTCCTGAGCCATGCGTGCCGCCTTTCAGCAGATGAACCGGGCGGGCCGCCGGGCCGGGGCGCCCTATTGGCCGCCCCAGATATAAACGGCAAAGAACAGGAACAGCCAGACCACGTCCACAAAGTGCCAGTACCAGGCCGCCGCTTCAAAGCCGAAGTGATGGTCCGGGCTGAAATGGCCCTTATAGGCACGCCCCAGGCACACGGCCAGGAAGATGGTGCCCACCACCACGTGGAAACCGTGGAAACCCGTGGCCATGAAGAAGGTGGCGCCATAGATATTGCCGGAAAACTCGAACGCGGCATGGGTATATTCATAAACCTGCAACAGCGTGAAAATGAAGCCCAGTATCACGGTGAGCCAAAGGCCCTTTTTCAGGGCGTCCCGGTCACCTTCCATGACCGCATGGTGCGCCCAGGTCACGGTGGTGCCGGACAGCAGCAGGATCAGCGTGTTCATGAAGGGCAGGTGCCAGGGATCGAAGGTTTCCACGCCTTCGGGCGGCCAGGGGGCGTCGGTGCCAAGGCTGCCCCAGAAGGCGAAGATGTCCGGCGTGGGCTGGGCGGGATACAGCGAGGCATTGAAGAAAGCCCAGAACCAGGCGACGAAGAACATCACCTCCGACGCGATGAAAAGGATCATGCCATAGCGCAGGCCGATCCGCACCACCGGCTTGTGGTCCCCGGAGAGCGCTTCCTTGATCACATCCTTCCACCAGGCATACATGGAATACAGCACGCCCAGAAAGCCGGTCACCAGAATATAGGTACCGAAGCTGCTGCCCTCCACGCCGAAGAGCGCCGCATCCGGCTTCATGGTGAAAACGGCCCCCACCGTCAGCAGCAGCACGAAAGTGGACATCACCGCCGGCCAGGGGCTTGGGTCCACCAGATGATAGTCGTGTTTGACGTCACCCGCCATTGTCTCGTCTCCTCAACGCGCGGCACCGGGACTGGCCCCGGTACCCGTTTGCCCGCTCCCCGACGGCTGGCCGGGGGCGCGACGTTCATGATGTTCGCCGGTGCCGGCCCCCATGCCGGTCAGCCGGTCTCCTTCACGAAGAAGGTATAGGACAGCGTTACCTCTGTCACATCGCCCATTTCCGGGTCGTCCGCAAGGGCCGGATCAATATAATAGATCACCGGCATGTCAACCCGCTCACCGGGCTTCAGGGTCTGCTCGGTAAAGCAGAAACAATCCACCTTGATGAAATAACTGCCGGCCTTGAGCGGCGTGACATTATAGGTCGCCGTGCCGGTGATGGTCCGGTCGGTGGGATTATAGGCTTCATAGACCGCGATGGTCTTTTCACCCACCTTCAGGGACTGGGTATTCTGCTTCGGCTTGAACCGCCAGGGCATGTCCCGGTGCGTGTTGGACGCGAAACGAATGGTCACGTCCCGGTCGGTCACCTGCGGCCCGGCGCGATCCCCCGCTGTCTGGGTGGTGCCGCCATAGCCGGTGACCCGACAGAACAGATCGTAAAGCGGCACCGCCGCAAAGGAAAGCGCCACCATGGCGGCCACCACCCCCCCGACAATCAGCGCCACGCGCCCGTTCTTTCTGGCAAGCGCTTCCGTCATGGCGAGGCCACATCAATCTTGAAATAGCTGAGCACGCCAATGAAGATCACGAGCCCGGCCAGCGCCAGGCCAAGCGCCCGGTTGCGTCGCTTCATCCGTTTGTGCATCGGGGAGCGTTCATCCATGGTCGAGACTCCTGATAAAGGGTCAGATCCGGCCTGCCAGGCTGTCCACGGCAAGGGCGCCGAAAAGCGCGAACAGATACAGGATGGAAAAGCCGAACAGCCGCTTTTCCGCCCCGTCCCGCGCGCGCCAGACCGCCCAGGCCAGCCACAGGAAACCGGCGCTCATCATCGCGGCGACACTGCCATATATCCAGCCGCCAAGGCCCGTGGCCACGGGCGCCAGCGCCACCGGCACAAGCGCCACCGAATAGCCCAGAATCTGCGCCCGTGTGTGGCGCCGCCCGGCCACCACCGGCAGCATGGGCACGCCCACGGCCTGATAGTCCGTGGTGGTGAACAGGCTGAGCGCCCAGAAATGCGGCGGCGTCCACAAAAAGATGATGGCGAACAGGATAAGCGAATCCAGCGTGACGCTGCCGGTGACCGCGGCCCAGCCGATCATGGGCGGGAACGCCCCGGCGGCGCCGCCGATCACGATGTTCTGCGGCGTGCGGCGCTTCAACCACATGGTATAGACCACCGCATAGAACACGATGGTGAGCGCCAGCAGGGCGGCGGCGGTCAGATTGATCATCAGCCCCAGCAGCACCACGGACCCCACCGACAGGCTGAGGCCAAAGCCCAGGGCTTCACCGGGGCTGATGCGCCCCGCGGGCACCGGGCGGGATTCGGTGCGGCGCATGGCGGCATCGATATCCGCATCCCACCACATGTTCAGCGCACCGGATGCCCCCGCCCCCACCGCGATCAGCAAGATAGCCGACAGGGCCAGCACCGGGTGCAGGCTTCCGGGAGCGGCGATCAGGCCCACGATCGCCGTGAAGATCACCAGCGACATGACACGGGGCTTCAGCAGCACCCAGAAATCGCTGGCTTCCGCCACCGGGGGCTCACCGACGGGCGCCACCGGTGCGGGTGCATCGGTCATCCGGGGCATATGGGCGTCGGAAGAAGCGGACACGGTAGCGGTCATCCTGTTGTAAAGCCGCCGCCGGGCATATCCCGGCGGCGGGGGGTTTTGTTACTTCACCTTGGGCAGTTCATTGAACTGGTGGAACGGCGGCGGGGAGGACAGCGTCCATTCCAGCGTCGTCGCGCCTTCGCCCCACTGATTGGCCGCCACGGTCTTCTTCTTGAAGAAGATCGTATAGGCCATGATGCCGATGAACAGCACCACACCGATCGAGGTGATCTGGTAGCCCAGGCTGGAGATCTTGTTCCAGTAGGCATACTGATCCGGGTAATCCACATAGCGGCGCGGCATACCCTGAAGACCCAGGAAGTGCTGCGGGAAGAAGATCAGGTTCACGCCGATGAAGGTGATCCAGAACTGCACCTTGGAGATGAATTCGGGATACTGCTTCCCGGACATCTTGCCGATCCAGTAATACAGCCCGGCAAAGATGGCGAACACCGCCCCCAGCGACAGCACATAGTGGAAGTGCGCCACCACATAATAGGTATCGTGCAGCACCACATCCGCGCCCGCATTGGACAGCACCACGCCGGTCACGCCGCCCACCGTGAACAGCAGGATAAAGGCGATGGCGTACAGCATGGGCGTGGTGAAGCGGATCGAGCCGCCCCACATGGTGGCGATCCATGAGAAGATCTTAACCCCCGTCGGCACGGCGATCACCATGGTGGCCGCCACGAAATAGGCCTTGGTGTCCACGTCCAGGCCCACCGTGTACATGTGGTGCGCCCACACCACGAAGCCGATGAAGCCAATGGCCGCCATGGCATAGGCCATGCCCAGATAGCCGAACACCGGCTTTTTGGAAAAGGTGGACACGATATGGCTGACGATCCCGAAGGCGGGCAGGATCATGATGTAAACCTCCGGGTGGCCGAAGAACCAGAACAGGTGCTGGAACAGGATCGGGTCACCGCCGCCCGCCGGATCGAAGAAGGTGGTGCCGAAGTTGCGATCCGTCAGCAACATGGTGATGGCGCCCGCCAGAACCGGCAGCGACAGCACCAGCAGAAAGGCGGTAATCAGGATCGACCAACTGAACAGCGGCATCTTGTGAATGGTCATGCCCGGCGCGCGCATGTTGAAAATGGTGGTGATATAGTTGATCGCCCCCATGATCGAGCTGGCCCCGGCCACGTGCAGAGACAGGATCGCCAGATCCATGCTCGGCCCCGTATGGCCATAGGTGGACAGCGGCGCATAGGCCGTCCAGCCACCGCCAAAGCCGCTCATGCCCGCGGTGCCTTCCACCATGGTGGACAGCAGCAGCAGGATGAAAGCGGGCGGCATCAGCCAGAAGGACACATTGTTCATGCGCGGGAACGCCATGTCCGGCGCGCCGATCATCAGCGGCACGAAATAGTTTCCAAACCCGCCGATCAGGGCGGGCATGACCATGAAGAAAACCATGATCAGGCCGTGCCCCGTGGTCAGCACATTATACATGTGCCGGGCATGGTCTTCCGTGATGCCGAAGAAGGAGGGCAGGAACTGAAGGCCGGGCTCGGCCAGTTCCATGCGCATCAGGCCGGACATGCCGAACCCGATCATGCCGGCGATGAAGGCGAACCACAGATACATCACCCCGATGTCCTTGTGGTTGGTGGAATAGACCCACCGTTTCCAACCGGTCGGATTTGCGTGAGCCATCGCTCTTCCTTTCACTCAGGCCTTGAACGGCCACAGTCCATCAAATCTTGGATGCTCAGCGGCCAAGGGCGGTGCGCCCGGCCCCGGCAGCATACATTTCCCTGGCATTCTCGACCCAGGCATCGAACGCCTCGCGGCTGACCACTTCCACCGCGATCGGCATATAGGCATGGTCCTTGCCACACAGCTCGCTGCACTGGCCGTAATAGGTGCCCACTTCGTTCACCTCGAACCAGGTTTCGTTCAGGCGGCCCGGAACGGCATCCATTTTCACGCCGAAGGACGGCACCGTCCAGCTATGGATCACATCGCTGGCGGTGATTTGCAGGCGGATCTTGGTGTTCACCGGCACCACCACGCGGTTGTCCGTATCCAGCAGGCGGTGATTAAGCTGCGCTTCGCGGCCCAGAAACTCGCTCAGGCCCTTTTCATATTCGCCGCGCAGGCTGGCATCCGTGAAGGCGGCATCGGGCACGATGGTGGACGTGAACTGGATATCGCCATGGTCGGGGTAATTATAGGTCCAGTTCCACTGATTGCCGGTGACCTGAATGGCAAATTCGGTTTCCGGCACGTGCTCCTGATAATAAAGCAGCGGAATGGACCAGAAGCCGATGGCCACCAGAATGCCGATGGGCACCACGGTCCAGATGAATTCGATCAGCGTGTTGTGGCTGGTCTTGCTCGGCTCGGGGTTGGCCTTTTCCCGATAGCGAATCATGGCCCAGAACATCAGGGCGAACACGAAAATCGTGATCGCGGTGATGATCCACATCAGGAATTCGTTGAAATCGGTGATCCTGGCCATTTGCTCATTGGCGGCATCCTGAAGCCAGAGCCCCTTGTCCTCTGCCGCGCCGACGCGATCGGCCAGCGCGGCGGGCGCCGTGGCCAGCGACATCAACGCCAGACCCGATACGGTCGTCAATCGTTTGACGGTCATGTTCATCGGTCCTTTATTCCTCAAACCCAACCCCGTGCCGGGACCCCTCCATCGGGTGATGGCAGCGGGGCGCCCATGGCAACAATCTGCGCCCTTATACCAGAGGCTGCCGCGCGCTCAAGCCCGCAGGCCCGCCTTGCGACGAAAAAACCATGGTGTTCCAGCGGGCTTTCTTGGCATTTCGCAGGCAAGATGCTAGCTCACTCACCATGAAGCGGCACTGCGGTAAACAGCCGCAAGGCCCCGCACGGCAGCCAAGGACTCATACAGCAAGGAGCCAGCATGACCAAAGGCGACAGCGGCCTTTCACCCTTTTTCGACGGCACCGCCCTGGATGCGGCGCGAACCGAGCGCCAGGTCTCGGATGCGCTCAGGGGCATGGATGACGGGGAACTCTATCTGGAATCCAGCCAGAGCGAGTCCTTCACATTCGACGACGGCCGGCTGAAAGCGGCCAATTTCGACTCCGGGCAGGGATTCGGGCTCAGAAGCGTGCTGGACGAGACCACCGGCTTCGCGCACGCCAACGAGCTGTCCCATGACGCCATCGCCCGCGCCGCGGACACGGTGGGCGCCATTCGCCTGGGCCGCAGTGCGGTGATGAGCCCGGCGCCGGTGCGCACCAATCGCCAGCTTTACACCGATGCCAACCCGCTGACCGGCATCGACTTCAAGCGCAAGGTGGCCCTGCTGGAGGAGATCGACCGCTATGCCCGCGCCCGCGATCCGCGCGTGGCGCAGGTCAGCGCCTCCCTGATCGGAAGCTGGAAGGCGGTGGAAATCCTGCGCGCGGACGGCCAGCGTATGCGCGATATCCGCCCGCTGGTGCGGATGAACGTGTCCGTTGTGATGGCCAGCGGCGAGCGCCGGGAAAGCGGCTTTCAGGGCCTGGGGGGCCGGTCTGGCTATGATGATTTCTTCAATGAAGCCACCTGGCAGGCACAGGTGCACGAAGCGATCCGGCAAGCGGAGGTGAACCTGGAAAGCGTGGACGCCCCCGCCGGGGAGACGACCGTGGTGCTCGGCCCCGGCTGGCCGGGCATTCTGCTGCACGAAGCCATCGGCCACGGGCTTGAAGGCGATTTCAACCGCAAGAAAACCTCCGCCTTTGCCGGGCTGATGGGGCAGCGGGTCGCCGCCCCCGGCGTCACGGTGGTGGACGATGGCACCATGGAAGGCCGTCGCGGCTCGCTGACCATCGACGACGAAGGCACCCCCACCGACCGCACCGTGCTGATCGAGGACGGCATCCTGAAAAACTACATGCAGGACCGTCACAATGCCCGCTTGATGGGGATGGACGCCACGGGCAACGGGCGCCGCCAGAATTATGCCCACGCCCCCATGCCACGCATGACCAATACCTTCATGCTGGCGGGGGACAAAGACCCCGGCGAGATTCTGGCCAGCGTGGATGACGGCCTCTATGCCGTCAATTTCGGCGGCGGCCAGGTGGACATCACCAGCGGCAAGTTCGTCTTTTCCTGCACCGAGGCCTATCGCATCCGTGGTGGCAAGGTGGCGGAACCGGTCAAGGGCGCCACCCTGATCGGGAACGGGCCGGATGTGCTGACGAAAGTATCCATGATCGGCAATGATCTGGAGCTGGACCCCGGCGTCGGCACCTGCGGCAAGGGCGGCCAGAGCGTTCCCGCCGGCGTGGGCCAGCCCACCCTGCGCGTGGACGGCCTGACCGTGGGCGGCACGGGCGGCTGAGGGGCCGCTGAACCGGCGGGGCCGCGCCGCCGCCTTCACACCTTTATGGGCGGAATCGGGAGACAGGCGGAAAATCACGGAAATTCCGGAAGGGCGCTGGGCAAATCGTTAAAAATTTGTTAACAAGGGGATGTCGGCACCGGTGTCCTCTTGTCTGGTGCTTTGATGCGTAAGGAGTTTCTTTGATGCCAAAGAGCGAGACACCGGACATCTGGCAATCCGGGGGCCCTCTGCTGCAACCGCGGGTCGCGGATTTTTCAGCGATCGAGGGGGAATCCCTGTTGTTGCCGGATGATGTGGCGGCCCCGGAACAGGGCTTCGCACTGGGCAGAACGCTGGCCAGCCGGGTTGCCGCGCTGGGGCGCCCCTTACAGGTCCACGACCTGACCCCCGCCTTTTTCGGCAGCGCCCTGCTGCCACACGTCACGCTGCTGGATGTGATATCCGGCGGCGAGGATTTCCGCTGGCGCATTTTCGGCACCGCCCACCGGGATGAATATGGCCGCGACCTGACCGGCTGCCAGTTGAGCGAATTGAGCGCCAGCAATCCCACGCTCGACAGCCTGTGGCCCATATTTCAGGCGGGCCTGAAAAGCGATACGCCGCGCTATTTCCAGATCACCTATTTCGCCGAAGGTCTGGTGCGCAAAACCGCCCGCGGCGCCGTCTGCCGCGCCCTCGACGCCAAGGGCGTCCCCCGCCGCATCGTCACGGTGTGCGACTGGGAGTGAACGGGGCCAGTCTTACCGGCCATGGCGCGGCCCGACCAGGCGGAGCAACGCCGCCTGACCGGGCGGAACGTCACACAATGGCGGCTTCCGTCTTTTCCCGGATTTCCGCTTCGGAGACCTCATGGGCCAGTTCGACGATTTTCAGGCCGCCTTCCACCACATCCAGCACGCCCAGATTGGTGATGATCCGGTTCACCACGCCCTCGCCGGTCTTGGGCAGGGTGCATTCCTTCAGCAGCTTGGGCGCGCCCGCCTTGTTGGTGTGGTCCATCACGATCACGCAGCGCTTCACGCCGGCCACCAGGTCCATGGCGCCGCCCATGCCCTTGACCAGCTTGCCGGGGATCATCCAGTTGGCCAGATCCCCGTTTTCCGCCACTTCCATGGCGCCCAGAATGCACAGATCGATGTGCCCGCCGCGAATCATGGCGAAGCTCTCGGCATTGGAGAAAAAGCTGGAATGGGGCAGCGAAGTGATGGTCTGCTTGCCCGCATTGATCAGGTCCGGGTCCACCTCGTCCTCATAGGGGAACGGCCCCATGCCCAGCATCCCGTTCTCGGACTGAAGCGTCACGTCCATCCCTTCGGGGATATAGTTCGCCACCAGGGTGGGAATGCCGATCCCCAGATTCACATAAAAGCCGTCCTGAAGTTCCCTTGCCGCGCGGGCGGCCATATCATTGCGATCCCATGGCATAATCAAGCCTCCTCCCGCTCGCGCACGGTGCGCTTTTCGATACGTTTCTCAAACGACCCCTTGACGATCCGGTCGATGAAAATGCCGGGGGTGTGGATGAAATTGGGGTCCAGACCGCCGGGCTCGACGATCTCTTCCACTTCCACCACGGTCATCTTGCCCGCCGTGGCCATTTCCGGGTTAAAGTTCCGGGCCGTCTTGTTATAGACCACATTGCCGCTGGTATCGGCTTTCCAGCCCTTGATGATGCTCACATCCGCCCTCAGGCCGGTTTCCAACACATAGGTCTCGCCGTCGAACTCTTTCAGTTCCTTGCCCTCGGCAATGCGGGTGCCCACGCCGGTCTTGGTGTAAAAACCGGGGATACCGGCACCGCCCGCGCGGATGCGCTCCGCCAGCGTGCCCTGCGGATTGAACTCCAGCTCCAGCTCACCTTCGATGAACTGGCGCTCGAATTCCTTGTTCTCCCCCACATAGGAGCTGAGCATCTTCCGAATCTGTTTCGCGTCCAGCAGAATGCCGAGGCCGAACCCGTCCACCCCGCAATTGTTGGAAATGACGGTCAGATCCTTCACGCCCGCCTTGTGCACGGCGCCAATCAGGTTTTCCGGTATGCCGCACAGGCCAAAGCCCCCGGCCATCAGGGTCATGCCGTCTTTCAGCAGCCCGTCCAGCGCCGCTTCCGGGCTGTCATACACCTTGTCCATCGCTGTCTCCCACGCTTGAACCTTGCTAAAACGCGCGTGACAGGAAAGCACCTATGCCAGGCCATCCGCCACGCTGGCGGCGGCTTGGCTTTTGCGTGTCCCCCGTCTATACTCGGTCGCGTCCATACTCCCACTGCATGGGATAGCCGTCTTTTCTCGCACGTGCAACATTTTGCACCGCAAGAAAGCCGGGGGCAGGAGGCAACACCCGCACATCGGGCCGATAAACAAACCGCCCCGCCCCGCGACGGGCTGCGCCGAACAGGGCAGCCACCAACACGACAGCCCCGGCCCGGTGCCGGGAACGGATAACAGGAGTTAATCGCATGAAATATCTATGCCGCCTGATCGGCAGCCTGCTGTGCCTTGTGGGCCTGCTCGGCATGTTGACGCCGATTCCCTTCGGCCTGATCTTCTTCGTTCTGGGGCTGATGTTCCTGATTCCCAGCACCCCGTCGGCGGCGCGCCCCATTCAGGGCCTGCGGGGGCGCATCGCACCGCTGGACCGCGCCATGATGGCCATGACCCGGCGGCTGCCGGTGCCCTTCAAGCGGGTGCTGCGCCAGACCGAACCCATACGCGGCGACCTGATCCTTTAAGCCGCGCGCGCCCGGCCCGCCGAAAAGAAAAGCCCCGCCCGGTCGCACTGGCCGGGCGGGGCTTTGATGTTGCATGGTTTCGGGCCGGGACATGGTGATCCGGCCAATCGGGCCGTCAGCGACGGTTATTTGCCGTTTTCAAGCGCCTGCATGATCAGCTCCCCGGCCTTTTCCGGGCCTTCCCAGCCAACCACTTCCACCCATTTGCCATTTTCCAGATCCTTGTAATGCTCGAAAAAGTGCTGGATCTGGTTCAGAAGGATGTCCGGCAGTTCCTTATAGCTGGTCACATCGTCATAAAAGGGGTGCAGCTTGCTGACCGGCACCATGAGCAGCTTTTCATCCTCCCCCGATTCGTCGCGCATCATCAGCACGCCCAGCGGGCGGCAGCGCACCACGGCGCCCGGCATGATCGGGGTCCGGTTGGCCAGCAGCGCATCGATGGGGTCGCCGTCATCCGCCAGCGTATGGGGAATGAAACCATAATTGCAGGGATAGCGCATGGCGGTGTGCATGATGCGGTCCACCATCAGGGCGCCGCTTTCCTTGTCCATCTCGTATTTGACGGGCTCGGTGCCCACCGGCACTTCGATGATCACGTTCACGTCGTGCGGCGGATTGGCGCCGGCGGAAATCTTGTCGATATTCATGGAAAATCCTTAAAAGCTGTTTGGCCCTGCGGCAGCCGGATCACAGTGCCTGCCCGGCCACCTGCCCCGCCACAAGGGCGCCGAGCACGATGGCGCCGAAGCGGATATTGGACCGGAATACCGTCAGACACTGATCCGGGCGGTCGATATCGGTGCGGGCCACCTGCCAGATCAGATGTGCACCCGCGAAAACGAGACCCGCATAATAGATCGGATGCAGCTTTGCAAGCTGGCCGATGATCGCAAGAGCCAGCAGGAAAAGCCCGTAGAACAGGGCCACAGCGGGCCGGGTGCGCCGCCCCAGTGCCAGCGCGGACGATTTCACCCCGGCCAGAATGTCATCCTCGCGGTCCTGATGGGCATAGATGGTGTCATATCCGATGGTCCAGAAGGCCGCGCCCAGATACAGCACCAGCGGCGCCGGGTCCAGGCTGCCGCGGGCCGCCGCCCAGCCCATCAGCGCGCCCCAGTTGATGGTCATGCCCAGCCATATCTGCGGCCAGTATGTCACCCGCTTCATGAAAGGGTACAGCGCCACCAGCCCCACCGAGGCAACCCCCAGCACGATGGCAAAGGCGTTGAATTGCACCAGAATCAGCAGCCCCACCGCGCATTGCAGGCCCAGAAAGGCCACCGCGCCGGTCACGCTCACCTCCCCGGCGGGCAGGGGGCGGGCGCGGGTACGCTCCACCCGCGCATCGATATGGCGATCCGCCAGATCATTGATGGTGCAGCCCGCGCCGCGCATGGCCACCGCCCCGATGGCGAAAAGCGTGGCATACAGCACCAGCATTGCCGGTGGCAGCACGCCCCATCCCCCCAGCACCAGCGACCAGAGCGACGGCCACAACACCAGCCACGCACCCACGGGGCGATCCAGGCGCGCCAGCTTCAGATAGGGGCGGGTCCGCGCCGGGGCATGGCGATAGACCCAGCTTCCCGCGACCGCATCAGCCGTCTTGCGTATGGGGGGGTGCTCACTCATGCCAATCAGCTAGCCAGCCAGCGCGCCAAGGTCAAGCGGGCAAACCGCCATGCCGGGCAACAAGGCGGGGATGCGGCGGACTTGACGGCTGCATCCCGCCCGGCCCATGGTCCCCCAAAGCCGCACCATGAGGACAGCCATGAGCGCAGACATCAAGACCCGCCTGGCCATCACGAACGATCTGCCGGGCACCGGCCCCATCCATCTTGATAAGGACCAGAGCCATTATCTGGCCCATGTGCTGCGTGCCCGCCCCGGCGAGCAGATCGGCCTGTTCAATGGCCGGGACGGGGAGTGGCTGGCGCAGATCACCGGGGTGAACAAGAAGGCGGTGGAACTGGCCGTGCTGTCCCTCAGGCGCGGGCAGCGACCAGAGCCGGATATCTGGCTGGCCTTTGCCCCGATCAAGAAGGCACGCATCGACTTTGTGGCCCAGAAAGCCACGGAGCTTGGCGCCGCCCGCCTGATGCCGGTCATGACCCGGCGCACCCAGGTGGACCGGGTGAAGACCGACCGTCTCGCCGCCAATGCACGGGAAGCCGCCGAACAGTGCGAACGGCTGAGCCTGCCGCGGGTGGATGAGCCCACAAGGCTGGACGATCTTCTGGCGGCCTGGCCCCATGACCGGCACCTGATGTTCTGCGACGAAGACCTGAGCGGCCGCCCGGCGCTGGACGCGCTCACCCGTTTCGATCCCGAAACGCCCGGCCCGTGGGGCATTCTGATCGGGCCGGAAGGCGGGTTCGACCCGGCGGAGCGGGACGCGATCCACCGCCTGCCCCATGTGGTACCGGTCAGTCTTGGCCCCCGGCTGCTGCGCGCCGATACGGCGGCAATGGCGGCCCTGTCGCTGTGGCAGGCGGCCCTTGGCGACTGGGCGGTCACGCCAAGGTGAGCGCATACGGGCTTGATTATCCCCTTTGACCGCCCTACCCATAGCCACATTAACCTTTTGCGGGGCGGCCTGATATGGACACATCACACATCATTGAGGACAAGACCGATCTGGTCGCCCATCTGGAGCGTGGCAGCCTGCCCGATCCCGCGGATTGGCGCATCGGTTCGGAACACGAGAAATTCGTTTTCCATCAGGATACGCTGGCGCCGCTGGCCTATGAGGGCAGCGGCGACCGCCCCGGCATCCGCGATGTGCTGCAAGCCTTCGCGGAGCGGGGATTCGAGCCGGTCACGGAAGACGGCAAGCTGATCGCCGCCAAGCAGAACGGCGCTTCCATCACGCTGGAACCCGGCGGCCAGTTCGAGCTTTCCGGCGCGCCGCTGGTGGACCTTCACCAGACCTGCGCGGAGACCAGCGACCATCTGCACATTGCCAAGGAAATCGGCGAAACGCTGGGCGTGGGCTTTCTGGGGCTCGGCTTTCATCCCACGCTGAAGCGCGAGGACGTGCCGGTCATGCCCAAGGGGCGCTATGACATCATGCGCGCCTATATGCCCAAGCGCGGCACGCTGGGGCTGGACATGATGCTGCGCACCTGCACCGTTCAGGTGAACCTGGATTTCGCCGACGAATCGGACATGGTGAAAAAATTCCGCATCGGCCTGGCCCTGCAACCGCTGACCACCGCCCTGTTCGCCAATTCCCCTTTCAAGGAGGGGCGCCCCTCCGGCCTGCGGTCGCTGAGAAGCCAGGTTTGGACCGATACGGACCCAGACCGCACCGGCATGTTGCCCTTCGTGTTCGAGGACGGTTTCGGCTTTGAACGCTATATCGATTATGTGCTGGATGTGCCGATGTATTTCATCCAGCGCGAAGGCCGTTTCATTGACTGTTCCGGCCAGAGCTTCCGGGATTTCATGGCCGGAAAGCTGCCCGCATGGCCGGGCGAGAAGCCAACGCTGAAGGATTTCGACGACCATCTGACCACCATTTTCCCGGAAGTGCGCCTGAAAACCTTTCTGGAAATGCGCGGCGCGGATGGGGGGCCGTGGTCGCGGCTGTGCGCCCTGCCCGCCTTGTGGGTGGGCCTTCTGTATGACCGGCAGGCACAGGACGCGGCCTGGGATCTGGTGAAGGACTGGACGGACGAAGAGCGCGAGACCATGCGCGCCGATGTGCCCCGGCTGGGGCTGGCCACCGAAATTCGCGGGGAAAACTTTCAGGATCTCAGCCGCCGCGTGCTGACCATTGCCGAAGGCGGCCTGAAACGGCGCGGTTTCCTGTCTTCGGAGAAAGAGGACGAAACCGCCTTTCTGCACAGTCTCTGGCTGACGGTGGAAAATGGCGAAAGCCCGGCGGATACGCTGCTGCGCAAGTTCCACACGGACTGGGGCGGCGATGTGACCCGCGTATTCCGGGAATGCAATTACTGACCGCACGAAACAGGCCAAGCGAAAAGGCCCGAATGAAAAAGGCGCCGGGTGGATCACCCGACGCCTTTGATATTCAGAAAATTCCGAACTGCGCTGTGTCTTATTCCGCGTTCTGGAATTCCTTCACATAGCCCATGACTTTTTCATAGACTTTCTTGTCCTGCTTGGCCGCGGTGGCGATGGTGTTGTAGCTTTCCAGCGTCAGGCCGCCTTCCTTGATGGCCCCAACCATTTTCTGGCGCATCTTCTGCTGAATCTGCTGCTTTTCCTCTTGGCCTTCAGCCTGCTGGAATTTCTGCGCGTGCTTGTTGTTGATCTTTTGCAGTTCAATGGCCGTGCGCGCATAGGCTTTCAGGTCCATCTTCATGACCTGTTCAGTGCTCGGTGCCTTGGTCTGCGGCGCCGGAGCCTGACCCTGTTGCCCCTGCTGTGCTGCCACGGCAGGAGTCAGCACCAGTCCAAGAGCCAGAGCGCTCGCACCCATCAGCTTAGCGAAATTCATCATCAATCTCCTTTCCATCATTCTTGCAGTATTCCCCCTGCCACATCTTTTCGGGGGCTTCCAAGGGGGATTTTGCCCAAAAACGGTCACATTCCTCTGGCGTGGCCAGGAAAAATGGCCTTTTTCGGCATGAAATATCCGGCACACACAAGCCGGGGCCAACAACCACGCCGCCGTCAGGCCGTAAGCTGATCCCCCACGGGCAGCCGGCGCAGGCGCTTGCCGGTGGCCTGGAAAATCGCATTGGCCAGCGCGGGCGCCACCGGCGGCACGCCGGGTTCCCCCACACCGCCGGGGGGCTGATCGTCCATCGGCATGATGGCGGTCTCCACCTCCGGCGCATCGCTGATGCGGGCAATGCGATAGCTGTCGAAATTGTCCTGCTGTATCACGCCGTCCTTTGCGGTGATCTCGCCGTAAAGCGCATGGCTCAGCGCGAACACCACCGCCCCTTCCATCTGGGCGCGCACCCGATCCGGGTTGATGGCCAGGCCGCAATCCACCGCCATCCAGGCGCGCGGAATGGAAAGCTGGCCATTATCCACCACCACTTCCATGGCGCAGGCCACATAGCTGACAAAGCTGCGATGCACGGCAATGCCAAGGCCCCGGTTCTCGCCCGGATCGCGGCCCCAACCCGCCATGTCAGCGGCTTTTTTCAGCACGCCCTTCAGCCGCGCTGTCTGAATCGGAAAGCGGGCCGGGTCTTCACCATAATTGCTATAGGGGGCACCCTCGGCCTTGGGGTCCACCACCCGATCGGAGCCGATCATCTCCAGCCACTGGTCCACCGGGTCCACGCCGCGCTTGTGGGCCAGTTCGTCCACGAACGATCCGATGGCGAACGCCTGCTGAATATTGTTCACCGAACGCAGCCAGCCAATGCGCGTGCTGTTGGTGTGAAAGCCCCGCTCGATCCGCAGATTGGGGGTCTCGAACGGCACATCCAGCAACCCCAACGACAGTTCGAAATCCGCCGGCCCCTTGTTGTCCGTGCTGAAGGTCCAGCCGATGGAGGGATAGACCGCCTTGTGGCGATAGGCGGTGACCCTGCCCTCGCCGTCCAGACCGGCCTGAACACGCTGGGCCGCGATGGCGTGATAATAGTCGTGCATCACGTCGTCTTCGCGCGTCCACACCATCTTCACCGGGCGGCCCGCCTGTTTGGCCAGCACCGCCGCCTCGGCGCAGAAATCCGGCTTGGACTTGCGCCCGAACGCGCCGCCCAGCAGCGTCGCCTCCACGTAAATGTCCTCGGCCTTTTCATCCACAAAGGGCGCCACCGTGCTCTGCACCGCCTGCGGGTCCTGGCAGGGGGCATGGATGTGCAGCCGCTTCCGGCCATCGCCGTCGTCCTGCCAGAAGGCCAGCGCGGCGGGCGGCTCCATGGGCACATGGCTGTGATAAGGCACGAAATAATCCGCCGAATGGCTTTCCGCCGCGTCGGCCATGGCGGCATCCACGTCGCCGCGATCGCGCTTGGTCTCGGACTCGCCGTCAATGGATTGCCAGAGCGCTTTTTCCTCCGCCTCGGTGGACCAGTCCTTGAAGCGGCCTTTCTTGAACCGGGCTTTCAGCGCCTCCCGCCCCTTCATGGCTGCATGGGTATTGGTGGCCAGCACCGCCACCCCGCCCATGGGGTTGAACGCCACGGGCAGCCCCGATGACGGCAGTTCCATCACCGCTTCCACCCCCGGCACGGCCAGCGCGGCTTCCCGGTCATAGCCATCCAGCCGGGCATCCAGCTCATCGGGCCGGGCGGCCACGGCATAGAGCATGTCTTCCATGACCGCATCCTGCCCGAAACGGGTCTGGCCGGTGACAATATCCATCATGTCCACAATGCGTTTCGGCTTGCCCACATAGGCGCGCTCCGACGGTTTGCGGAACACAAGGGCATCGTCCTTCGGCACGTCCAGCCGGGCGGCGGCGGCCACGAAGTCGGCAAAGGGCGCCGTTTCGCCGCTGTCCAGATTGGTGAGCGTGTGATTCGCTGCCCGCACCCGGTCGGGCGACACGCCCCAGGCATCCGCCGCGGCGCGTTCCAGCATCATGCGCGCCGCCGCGCCGGTGCGACGGAAGGCTTCATAGAATTTGCGGATGGATGTGGAGCCATCGGTATTCTGATCGCCGAACTTCTTGTCCCCATAGGCGGGCACCAGATGCAGCCGGTCCCATGCCGCGCCCAGTTCGTCCGCCACGATCTGCGGCAGGCCGGTGCGGCTGCCCTGGCCCATTTCCACCCGGTGCACATAAATATGGGCGGTGCCGTCCACATCCAGCGCCAGATAGGCGGACGTGGCCAGCTTGCCGGCCTTGCCGGTGGCCTCGGCCCGCACCTTGTCAGCGAAAACCGGCGCCGCCAGCACCAGACCGCCCGCGGCCACCAGCCCCTGCAACACGCCGCGCCGGGTAGGGGCGGCGCCAAGTTTTTCCAGTGTGTCGGTCATGCCGTTTCCCCTGTCGTCTCGGTTCCGGCAGGTCCGGTTGCGGCGCTGTCTGCCCCCGTGTCACCGCCATTGCCATTGCTGGCCGCCCTGATCGCCTTGCGAATGCGCTGATAGGTGCCGCAGCGGCAGAGATTGCCCCACATGGCGTTTTCGATCTCGTCGTCCGACGGGGCGGGATTATCGCTGAGCAGGGCCGCCGCCTGCATGATCTGGCCCGCCTGGCAATAGCCGCACTGGGGCACGTCATGGGCGATCCAGGCTTCCTGCACCGGATGCAGACCATCCCCGCTGGCCAGCCCTTCGATGGTGGTCACCTCGGCGCCGTCCTCAAGGCTGCTCATGGGGGTCTGGCAGGATCGCACCGCGCCGCCGTCCAGATGGACGGTACAGGACCCGCACAGGCCCTTGCCACAGCCGAACTTGGTGCCGGTCATGCCCGCCAGATCGCGCAGATACCAGAGAAGCGGCATCTCGCCGTCGCCGTCGAACCGCACGGTTTCGCCGTTCAGGGAAAATTTCACTGGCCTGCTCCCTCAGCCTGAAGTTGGATCACTCTCCCGGCGGATTATAGGGCAGGAAAGCCGTCTTGTCGAAGTGCCCGCGCCCCAGGGCGCATCAATCAGCCCTTTTTCGGCGGCTGCGGGCGGGTGAACAGCCACTCGGTATCGCCGGAGGTGTCGGGATCGAAGCTGTATCCACCGCGATCAAAGACTTTCAGATCCTCCGCGTGCACGAGTCGCCCGTCCACCGCATAGCGGGCCATCATGCCCCGCGCCTTCTTGGCGAAAAAGGCCAGCACGCGGGCCTTGCCGTCTTTCACTTCCTTGAAAACCGGGGTGATCACACGCACACCCGCCGCGCGCAGGCGGTCCATGTCCACGGCGGAAGCATATTCGTTGGACGCCAGGTTGACGATGGTGCGATCCGCGTGATCCGACAGGTCCGCCACCAGCGCATCCGCCAGCCGGGGCCGCCAGAAGGCGTACAGGTCTTCCCCGTCGGGATTGGGAAATTTTGTCCCCATTTCAAGGCGGTAAGCCTGCATCAGGTCCAGCGGTCGCAACATGCCATACAGGCCCGACAGGATGCGCAGGCGCTTGTCCGCCGCCGTCCGGTCGTCCGCGCTCATGCTGTCCGCATCCAGGCCCTGATACACGTCACCGCGAAAAGCATCCAGCGCGGGGCGGGCATTGGCGGCGGTAAACGGCGTTTCCATGGCCTGAAAGCGGCGCACGTTCAATTCGGCCAGCGCATCCGATATGCCCATGAGCCGCTTCAGGTCGGCGGGTGTCATCGCCCTGGCCCGCTCGATCAGCGGGGCGGCTTCCTGCAAAAATGCGGGCGCGCGGGTGCTGTCGGCAAGGTTCTCGCTGTCGAAATCCAGCTTTTTGGCCGGGGAAAGCAGAATCAGCATGGGGTCTCTCCCTTCATGCGCACCCGTTTCAGGGCACGGTGCGCGGCGCCGGGCGGGCACCGCTCATCACATAAATGATGGTCACAAGCGCCACCACCGCCAACAGGGCGAAGGAGGCACCCGCCACGCTTTCCCAGCCGAAATAGCGCAACACCACCCCGGAGGCAAAGGACCCCGTGGCCGACAGGGTGAACACAACCAGTTCCCCCGCCCCCTGCACGCGGCCCGTTTCCTTCGGTCCATGCACACGGGTCAGCAGGCTGGTGCCCCCCACAAAGGTGAAATTCCACGCCACGCCCAGCAGGATCAGCGACACCGAGAAATTGGCCAGCGCCACTCCGTCCAGCGCCGCCAGCAACGACAGCGCGAACAGCCCGTGGCCGAGCAGCAGCACCGGCTTCACACCCAGCCGGGCGATCAGGCCGCCGGTGAACAGGCTGGGAATGAACATGGCCAGTACATGGCCCTGAATCACCTGCGTGCTCTGGCCGCTGCCAAAGCCGCACCCCGCCATGGCCAGCGGCGTGGCGGTCATCATGAAGCTCATCATGGCATAGCCGAGCCCCGCGTTCAGCACCGCCACCAGAAAGCCCGGCGTAACCACGATCCGGCTGAGCGGCCTGTCCCGCCGGTCCTCAGTGCCCCCCTCCGCCACCGGCGGCGCGGTATGGGCGGGATCGACCGGGCGATAAAACGCCAGCGGCACGAAGGTCAACGCCGCCGCCAGCGCCACGAACAGGAACACGCCCATGAAGCTGTAGGGCAGAAAGGCGGCGTTGAAGGCTTCGCTCAGCCCCGGCACGATCAGGGCGGCCAGAATGCCCCCCACCAGAACCAGGCTGATGGCGCGCGCCCGCTGATGGGCGCCCACGCTTTCCGCGGCGCCATAGCGGAAATACTGCCCGGCAGCATGAAACACCCCCATGCCCGCCGCGCCCACCAGCATCAGGCCGAAGCTGCCCTGCCGGATCGCCAGCGCCACGATCAGCGCCCCCAGCACGCCCGAACCGGCGCCGAGAAAATATCCCGTCCGGCGGGAAGTGCGCGCCATCAGCAGCGACAGCGGCACCGTGGCGATGGCATTGAAACTGTTGATGACAAAAACCGGCACCGTGGCCAGCGCCGCATCCGAGGCCAGCATGGCCCCCGCCAGCCCGGCATAGGCTACGCCCGCCATGCTGGAGCACAGGAAACCCGCCTGCGCCAGCGCCAGAAACAGCACATTGACGGGCCGGGTGCCCTCGCCCCATCCGGCTTGCTGACTTTGCGACTGTGATGTGGTTGTCATGGCGGCGGACTCTCCGAAAAAGCGGCGGGCTGATGCGCCGGGGCTCCCTGTCTGCCCCCCTTGCACGATTTTGGCAAGAGCATGGCCCTGACAGCCTGGGCGCCTGTTTGAGGGCTATTCGTCCCGCCCCCTCTCGACAAGGCGGCAAATCGCGTCATAATCTGAAAGCATGAATAAAAATCCAGCGCCCTACACGCGATAAACGTGCAGATGGAGAAAAGCTAAAGTGTCCGCCAGCCTCAGCATCAGCCAGCTCCCCCATATCCCCAAAGCCGGCCTGTTCCGGCGCATCGCCGTGATGGCCGGGTTGGGCCTGATGCTGCTGCGGGGCGGGGCGCTGATGGCGGAGGAACGCACGATCTTCGACGCCGAGGGGCTGCGCCTCGCCGTGCGGGAGGCCGAGGCGGGCGACACGCTGCTTCTCGCGCCCGGCGATTATGCGCTGGAAGGGAAAAAGATCAAGGCCAGCGCCAGCGGCACGCCGGAAAGCCCCATCACCGTGCGGGCGGAAACACGCGGGACGGTTACCCTGAATGCCCGCATGATGACGGTCTTTCACGTGACCGGCGCCAACTGGGTGTTCGAGAATCTGGACATCAACGGCACCTGCCCGCGCCATGGCTGGTGTGACCATGCCATTCATCTATCCGGCAATGCGGACGGCGTGGTGATCCGGGACAATCGACTGCGCAACTTCAATGCCGCCATAAAGGGCAATGGCGAAATCATCGACGGGCAACAGGTCTTCCCCGACGATGTGGTCATCGCGGGCAATGTGATGATCAACGAATCACCGCGGGAAACCCGCAAGTCCGTTACCGTGGTGGACGTGGTGGGCGGGCGCCGCTGGATATTGCGGGATAATATGATCGCCGATTTCGCCAAGACCGAAGGCAACCGCGTCAGCTATGCCGCCTTCTTCAAGGGCAACAGCTATGACGGGGTGATGGAACGCAATCTGGTGATGTGCGAGTGGAAACACCGGGGCAGCACACGGCTCGGCCTGTCGCTGGGCGGCGGCGGCACCACCAATCCCGATTTCTGCGAAGGGCGGCTGTGCCGGATCGAACACACGCGCGGCATCATCCGCAACAATGTGATCATGAACTGCCCCAATGATGTGGGCATCTATCTGAACAATGCCGCCAACAGCCAGATCCTGCACAACACCATCCTGAACACCCGCGGCGTGGATGTGCGCTTCAATGGCAGCTTTGCCACCATCGCCAATAATGTGATCACTGGCCGCATCAAGAACCGGGACGGGGGCCGGCACCGGGCCTTTGCCAACAGTATGCTCGATGATCCGGGCCTTCTGTTCGAAGAATGGCAGAACCTGAACTTCACCCCTGTTGACCAGGGCCGCCTGAAGAATACGGATCGGCGCTTTCCGGGCCGTGCCTTTTGCAGCGGAACCGAAACCAACAGCTTCAGAGGCGCCTTTCGATTGCCCATAAGCTGTTCGCCCGAAGCCCGCCTGAATAAGTGGTAACGGAACGACACGGGCGGCTTCGAATCGCGGTCAGCCCCCGTCAACAGGCTTGATCCGCAGCCGCACATTGTGTTCAGTACCGTCAAAGGGAAATCCGCCCCCTGAGGCGGGCACACTTCACCCGAAAAGCGGCGCGGATTTCATGGGCACGGGTTTTATGGATATTTCAGATGGGGGCGGCATGATCGATTATTCCCTGGGCGGGGGCAAGCTGGATGACACTCTTCAGGAACTGGGCGTGGCGGAACGGTTCGGGGCCAATCTGGCCCGGCTGACGGACTGGCTGCACACCTTCGAAAAGGACATGCCCGGCTTTGCCAACCGGGCCGGGGAACAGGCGGATCTGGATGCCATCGCCGCCGCCGCCGAGCGTATCCGCCAGCAGGCCAGCGACCTGATCGTTCTGGGCACCGGCGGGTCCAGCCTGGGCGCACAGGCGGCGCTGGCGCTGGCGCGGGTCTTCAAGACGAGCACTGTCACCATCCACACGCCGGACAGCCTGTGCCCGTTCGAGATGGACCGGCTTTTCGCCGATCTGGACCCCGCCCGCACCCATGTGCTGGCCATTTCCAAATCCGGCTCCACGGCGGAAACGCTGGCGCAGCTCATCACGGCCCATGACTGGATCGTCGGCGCCGCCAGCCCCGCCAATCCGGCGGATCATTTCACCGTCATTACCGAACCGGGGGAGCGTGCGCTGAGAACCTATGCGGACAGGCTGGGCAGCCCGGTTCTGGATCATCCCACCGATGTGGGGGGGCGCTTCAGCGTGCTGACCAATGTGGGCATGTTGCCCGTGGCCGTGGCCGGGCTGGACGTGACCGCCTTTCGCGGCGGCGCCAGCCAAACGCTGAACCATGTGCTCAGCGGCGGCGGCGAAGGCAGTATGCCCGTGGTGGGCGCGGCGCTGGCCCACACTTTTGCCAGCGAAAAGGGCATGAACATGGTCCAGCTCATGCCCTATGCGGAAGCCCTTCGGCCTTTCACCCGCTGGCACGGCCAGCTCTGGGCCGAAAGCCTGGGCAAGGATGGCAAGGGCACCACGCCGATCCGCGCCGTCGGCCCGGTGGATCAGCACAGCCAGTTGCAGCTTTATGCCGATGGCCCGAACGACAAGTTCTATACCCTCATCACCATTCCCAGCCACGGCAAGGGGCCGGTGGTCTCGGCGGATCAGGCGCGTGAATACGGCCTGGATTATATGGCCGGGCGCACCATTGGCGATATCGTCACCTGCCAGGCCCGCGCCACGGCGGAAACCCTGCGCAGCAAGGGGCGCCCGGTGCGTATGCTCACCATTGATGCCCTGAACGCGGAAAACATGGGGCGCCTGTTCATGTCCTTCATGCTGGAAACCGTCTTCACGGCCCATCTGATGGGCGTGGATGCCTATGATCAGCCGGGCGTGGAAGACAGCAAGATCCTGACCCGCAAATATCTCTCCGAACTGGACTGAAACATTCATGGCGCACAAGCCCATTCGCAAGATCGTGCTGCCCGTGGCGGGCCTTGGCACACGCTTTCTGCCCGCCACAAAGGCAATCCCGAAGGAAATGCTGCCGGTCCTTGATCGGCCCCTGATCCAGTATGCGGTGGAAGAAGCGCTGGAAGCGGGGATCGAAAACATCATCCTGGTCACCGGGCGCAACAAGCAGGTGATGGAAGATCATTTCGATCACGCCTATGAGTTGGAGCGTATCCTGCAGGAACGCGGCAAGGATGCCGGGCTGGCCGCGGCCCGTGGTATGCTTCTGGAAGAAGGCCGCATCAGCTATGTGCGCCAGATGCGCCCGCTGGGGCTGGGCCATGCCATCTGGTGCGCCCGCGAACTGGTGGGGGACGAGCCCTTCGCCGTGGCCCTGCCGGATGACCTGATTCTGGGCCAGCCCGGCTGCCTGAAACAGATGGTATCCGCCTATGAGCGGCTGGGTGGCAATCTGGTGGCCAGCATGGAAGTGGCGCTGGAAGACACCAGCAAATACGGCATCATCACCCCGCGCGGTGGCGACACCCGGCCCATGGCCGTGGCCGGGCTGGTGGAAAAGCCCCACCCGGCGGACGCGCCGTCCCGGCAGGCGGTGGTGGGGCGCTATATCCTTCAGCCGGAGGTGATGCGGCACCTGTCCACCCAGTCCGCGGGCGCGGGCGGCGAAATCCAGCTTACCGATGCCATGGTGCCCCTGATCGAGAACCAGCCCTTCCACGCGCTGGATTTTGACGGCGAGCGGTTCGATTGCGGCAACAAGATCGGCTGGCTGCGCGCCAATATCGCCATGGGCCTGAGAGACCCGGACGTGGCGCAGGAGCTGAAAAACATGATCACGCTCCGCGTTCAGGACTGAGGCGGCAGGACCAGCGTGGCGGCCAGCGCCGGGTCCAGCGCGTCCAGAAACGCGCGGGCACCGGGAAACACAAGCCACCGATCCAGTGCCACCGGCCCGGCGGGAAGACGGTCAACCAGCACGCGACCCCCGGCCTGTTCCGCCAGATGGGTCGCCACGATCACATCGGCCATGAAATTCGGCCCACCCCCCACATGATAGCGTTGCCGCGCCCCAAGACGCACCCCGACCTGCCCGGCCATCAGGGTCAGCCATTTGCGCGGCGCCACATCCTGATCCGGCAGCGGCACCGAAACCGTCACCGCCCCGCCATGCGAATCAGGCGCGGCCCACGGTGCCGCCCCGCCGCCTGACACGTCGCCTGACGTGCCGCCCGGCACGGCGCCCAACAGGCGAAAACCCGCCGCCGCCCAAGCGCGGGCATCATCCAGATGCATCAGGGCGCGCCGATCCGCCGGTCGCCGCCACAGCAGGCAGGCATGGGCCAGCAGGGCCCGCGCACCGTCCAGGTCGCGCGCCGCCTCGCATTGGCTCAGGGCCTTGTCCAGCAACAGGCGGTCGCGAGCGGCCAGCGCCGCGGCCACGCTGACCTTTTCATGCCCGGCCCGTCGTTCCGGCTGAGGGGCGAGATCGGCTTCCACCGCCACCGGAACACCACGGGCACGCAGCGACACCACGACCCAGACAGCCTCGGCGGGCGGATCGATCCACAAGCGTTGCGGCGGCTGACCAAGGGCATGATCGGGCGGCTCGGCAAACAGCTCCACCCTTTGAATACCCCCCGGCAAAAGACGCATGAGCCGGTCATAATAACGCAGACGGGCCACCACCGCGCCGCGTTCCAGGCCCTCATCCGCACCAGCGATGCGCACGTCCATGAACAAGCGCCCGCGCCGCCGCAAGGGGCGCAGCGGTACCAGACGGCGCAGGGCCTGATCCCGCATCGCCACCCGCACACGCCCGATGGCCGACAGCCGGATCGCCGCCCGCAAGGCGTGCCGCCATCCGAAAGAGGGAAAATCCGTCGCCATCGTCATGCCGTTACAGCCGCACCATGGCGCCGGGCAGCAAGGGCCTTGAAGAAACGATCCGACACATGCGCGGGGTCATGATCGGCCACGAAAGCCTGTAATTGCCCCCGCGCGCTGGAATCATCCGCCGCCGCGAGCGCCTGCGCCAGCGCCCCGTCCAGGCTGTGGAACGCTGCCGGATCAAAGCCCTGCACCATCGCGCCCGCCCCTGAAAAGACGGCCATCAGACTGTTCGGAACCACCACGGGCCGCCCGAAGCTCACCCCCGTCATGGCAACGCCGGAATTGAGCGACACGGGATAAGGGCAGGCCACCACATCCGCCGCGCGGAAATAGGTCTGCACCGCCTGATCGGACACATGGCCCGCATAGACGGACACATCGCTGCGGGCGGCGGTCAACTGCTCCAGTTCGGCCATGAAATGATCGGGGCCCCGGCCACCCGCCAGAATCAGCCGCACCTGGCCGCCGGGGCGTGCCAGCTTTTGCAGGCTGTCCAGCCGGGCGATCGTCTGGCGGATACCTTTATAAGGCAGCAATGCCCCGAACAGCAGGATCGCCACGTCCGCCGGGCGCAGTCCCAGGTCCAGCCGGGCCTGTGCACGCCCCATATAGGCGCCGTACACGGGGCCATAGGCCGGATGGGGTACATGAAAAACCTTGTGGGCGGGCAGTTGATAATGGCTGGCGGCCAGCGCCACCGTATCCGGGTTCATCACATGGATGCTGTCCACCAGGTCCGCCAGCCGGGCGCAGGTGTCCCGCTCCACACCCGGAAAATCGGAATGATGGGCCAGCAGATTGTGCACCGTCCACACCAGATGGGTGCCATCCGCCTGAAGCCCGGCCAGCCTGTCCAGAAAGGCATCGGCGCGGGCGACGGCCTCCCGGCGGCGGGTGATGCGCGAAAACAGGCGGTGAATCCAGTGGATATGCACGGTCACCGGCACCCCGGCCTGACCCAGCGGGCCGCCCACCTCGTCCAGCGGCAGCACCGCCCAGTCATTGTCGAAACCGCGCGCATACAGCGTGCCATGGAACGGATTGCTGGCCACCTGCGGCCAGTAAAGCAGCAGCCCGCCGCGCGCCGGGTCTCGCCCCGCCGCCTGAAGCGCCAGAACACCATCCACCATGCGCTCAAGCTGGCTGCGCACATGACGGGTTCCTGATATGGCACTGCCAGACAGCATGGGCCCTCTCTCGGCTTGGATCGCGGGCAGTCCAGCACTTCCGCGCGCGCCGCGCAAGCCCCGCTGAACCAGCCTGCCCGGCATGATGTGGCGCGGAAATTGCTTGAATACAGCCATGGCAAGCGGCGTGTGCGCCGCGACGCCAACAGGAAATAAACAAGAAAACGGGTGCGTGATGGTGGAAAGAACCGGCAGCAACGGCGCGGACAGCCTGTCCGGCGGCAATGGCGACGATCTGATCCGGGGGCTGGGCGGCGATGATACCCTTTCCGGTCTCGGCGGCGCGGACAATATCGCCGCGGGCGACGGCGACGACGTGATAAACGGCGGCCCCGGCAGCGACACGCTGGACGGCGGCGCCGGGCGCGATCTGTTGGCCCATGCGGATGCGTCGGCGGGCGTGTCGGTGGACCTGCTTCAGGGCACTGGCCGGTTTTCCGACGCAGCGGGCGACGTGCTTTTCCGCATCGAGGATCTGAGCGGCAGCGCCCATGACGACAGCCTGTCGGGCGACAGCAGCGATAATCGGCTGATCGGGCTGGGCGGCAATGACAGTCTGGTGGGCCGGGGCGGCGACGACAGCCTGATCGGCGGCGCGGGGGACGACACCCTGCGCCCGGATGCGGGCCGCGACCATCTGGATGGCGGCAGCGGCACCGATACCGCCACCTTCGCCGCCCGCGATCAGGCGCTGGTGGTGGATTTGCGGCAGGGCGCCATGTATCTGGCCGCCGATGGGCCGGATGGCGGTTCCCGCCTGACGGGCGTGGAAAACATTGCCGGTGGCCGGGCCGAGGACACCCTGTTCGGAAACGGGGCCGACAACAGGATCACCGGCGGCGGCAATGACGATCTGCTGGCGGCCTTTGGCGGGCGTGACACCCTGGCCGGCGAGGCGGGCGCGGACGAATTGCGCGGCGGCGGCGATGATGACAGCCTGACCGGCGGCAATGGCGACGACACCCTGATGGGTCAGACCGGCGCCGACACGCTGCACGGCGGTACGGGCAGCGACAAGTTGCGGGCCGGCTTCGGTGACGACACGCTGAATGGCGGCACTGGCGCGGACCTGCTGCGCGGCAATGCCGGCGACGACACGCTGAATGGTGGCGGCGGAAACGACACCCTGTTCGGCGGGCCGGGCGCCGACCTGTTCATTGGCGGCGGCGGCGCGGGCGACCGGGTTAGCTTCAACGACCAGTCCAGCGGTGTGTTGCTGGATGTGGCGCACCCGTCGGAAAGCCTTGGCTCGGCCACGGGGGACCGGTTCCGGGACATTGCGATCATTCAGGGATCACCCTTTCGGGATACCCTGACCGGTGGCGCCAATGACGACCGGTTCCAGGGCGCCGACGGCGATGACGGCCTGTTCGGGCGCGACGGTGATGACCTGCTGGGCGGCGATGGCGGCGATGACAGCCTGGTGGGCGGCGCCGGTCGGGATACACTTCGGGGTGGCATCGGCAGCGATCTCGGCTTTGGCGGCGGCGGTAATGACAGCCTGTCCGGCGCGGCGGGGGCCGATACGCTCTGGGCGGGCGGTGGCAATGATGACCTGACCGGCGGCGCCGGGCGCGACATGCTGGGCGGCGGCGACGGCGCCGATACGCTGGCGGGGGGCGACGGGGTGGACCGGATTTTCGCGGGCAGCGGCAACGATCTGGCCCTTGGCGGCAATGGCGATGATGAACTGTTCGGCGGCGACGGCGCGGATACGTTGCTGGGCGCGGCAAATGACGACAGCCTGTTCGGCGGCGATGGCGGCGACAGCCTTGTGGGGGACGCAGGGATCGACCGGCTGCGCGGCAATGACGGCGACGATACGCTGACAGGCGGCGATGCGCAGGACTTCCTGTTCGGCCAATTGGGCGACGATGTGCTGCTGGGCGGCAACGGCAATGACCGATTCTGGGCGGGTATGGGCGATGACAGCCTGTCCGGCGAAGACGGCGATGACCTGCTGCGCGGCGGCCTGGGGAATGACAGTCTCACAGGCGGGGCGGGCGCGGACACCTTGCGCGGCATGGAAGACAACGACAATCTGGCCGGGGGCGACGAGGCCGACAGCCTGGCCGGGCAGGCGGGCGGCGATACACTCGCGGGCAATGCGGGCGGCGATACGCTCGACGGCGGCGATGGCGCGGATCTGCTGTTCGGCAATTCGGATGCGGATTTTCTCTTTGCCGGGGCCGGGGCGGACACGCTTTCCGGCGGCACGGGCGACGACCAGGTCAATGGCGAAGCCGGAAACGACCTGGTGCGCGGCGGCACGGGCGACGACATCGTGCGCGGCCAGCGCGGCGACGATACCCTGGAAGGGGGCGCGGGCGCGGACACCCTCACCGGCGGCGCTGGCGGCGACACCTTCGTGTTCGCGGCGGGCTCGGGAACCGATGTGATCACCGATATGAACGCCGATGCGGACAGCCTGGACCTGACCGCCGCAAGCGCCGGTTTCGCCGCCACATCGGATGTGGTGGCCGCAGCTTCCCCCACCACACAGGGCGGTGTGGACGGCCTTTTGCTGGACTTGGGCGGCGGCGACACGGTGTTCCTGGAAAACATGGACCTGGTGCTGCTCTCACAGGTCGCCATCCTGCTCTGAGGATGGGGGCTTTATTCGATCTCACGGCAGTTCGCTCACGCGAACGCCTCCGATGGGGCGGCAAACCATTGCCGGGCCGCGGTCGCGGCCTGCGACCGGCACGCCAACACCAGGGGCACGCCGGTCGGTATTCGATCTCACGGCAGTTCGCTCACGCGAACGCCTCCGATGGGGCGGCAAACCATTGCCGGGCCGCGGTCGCGGCCTGCGACCGGCACGCCAACACCAGGGGGCACGCCGGTCGGTATTCGATCTCACGGCAGTTCACTCAAACGAACGCCTCCGATGGGGCGGCAAACCATTGCCGGGCCGCGGTCGCGGCCTGCGACCGGCACGCCAACACCAGGGGCACGCCGGTCGGTATTCGATCTCACGGCAGTTCACTCAAACGAACGCCTCCGATGGGGCCTTGCGCACTCAACGCCCCCTCGACAGGCGCGGCCAAAGCTTTATAAAAGCGGGTCGGGGCCCGGCACCAACCAGGCCGGGGAATATGCGTCTCAATCAAGGGCAGACTATCATGCAGGTGGAAAAACTGGCGCTGGACGGGGCGTTCGTGCTCACGCCCAAGCGCTTCGGCGACGCGCGCGGTTTCTTTTCCGAAACCTATAACAAGCGCGCCTTCGATGCCGCCGTGGGGCCGGTGGACTTCGTGCAGGACAATCACAGCCTGTCCCGCGATGCGGGCGTGCTGCGCGGCCTGCATTTCCAGACCCCGCCGCACGCACAGGCCAAGCTGGTGCGCGTGCCGCGTGGCCGGGTGCTGGACGTGATCGTGGATTTGCGCGGCGGCTCCCCCACCTATGGCCAGCACGCAGCGGTGGAGCTGAGCGGCGAGAACTGGAAGCAGCTTTTCGTGCCCGAAGGCTTCGCCCACGCCTTTCTGACGCTGGAGCCGGACAGCGAGTTCTGCTACAAGGTGACCGATTTCTACGCCCCGGATCATGACAGCGGCCTGCGCTTTGACGACCCGGATCTCGCCATTGACTGGCCCATGCCGTTGGCGGACATCACCCTGTCGGACAAGGACCGGGCATTGCCTGCCTTCAGGGACTTCAAAAGCCCGTTCACCTATCAGCCCTGATATTTCAACCCTGACATCATCAGCCGAGGTTTGCCATGAGCGCTCATACCCCCGCCCTGTCCGGCCCCATTCTCGTCACCGGCGGCGCCGGATTCATCGGCTCGGCGGTCTGCCGCCATCTGGTGAAAAGCGGCGTGCCGGTGGTGAATGTGGACAAGCTCACCTATGCGGGCACGCTCACCTCGCTCAAGGAGGTTGAGGACAGCCCCCTTTATGCCTTCGAGCAAGCGGATATCTGCGACGCGGACGCCATGGCCCGCATCTTCGCCGCGCACAGGCCGCGCGGTGTGATGCATCTGGCGGCGGAAAGTCATGTGGACCGGTCCATCACCGGCGCGGCGGACTTTATCCAGAGCAACATCACCGGCACTTTCATCCTGCTGGAAGCCGCGCGGGATTATTTCAACGAGCTGGACGCGGACGGTCAGGGCGCCTTCCGCTTTCTTCATGTCTCCACGGACGAAGTATATGGCGAACTGGGCGACACGGGCCTGTTCACGGAAGAAACGCCCTATGCGCCGCGCTCCCCCTATTCCGCCAGCAAGGCCAGCGCCGACCATCTGGCGCTTGCCTGGCACGCCACCTATGGCCTGCCGGTGGTGGTGTCCAACTGCTCCAACAATTACGGCCCCTATCACCTGCCGGAAAAGCTGATTCCGCTGATGATCCTGAACGCGCTGGACGGGCGGCCCCTGCCGGTGTACGGCGACGGCTCCAATGTGCGGGACTGGCTCTATGTGGACGATCACGCCCGCGCCCTTCATCTGATCTGGGCCGAGGGGCGGCTGGGCGAAAAATACAATGTGGGGGGCCGCAACGAGCGCACCAATCTTCAGGTGGTGCACCGCATCTGCGACGCGCTGGACCGGCTGCGCCCCAAAGACGACGGCAGTTACCGCGACCAGATCAGCTTCGTGACGGACAGGCCCGGCCACGACGCCCGTTATGCCATCGACGCCTCCAAGCTGGAGGGCGAACTGGGCTGGCGGGCCGAGGAATCCTTCGAGACCGGCATCGACAAGACCATCCAGTGGTATCTGGACAATGACTGGTGGTGGCAGCCGCTGCGCCAGCACGCGCAGGAACGGCGCGGCCTGTAGGGGAAAAGCACCGGTTGAACACCCACTGACACACCGCCGAGGGGGGACATATGCATCGTATCGCCATTATCGGAAAGCAGGGTCAGGTGGCCCGATCGCTCGCCGAAGCCGCCCCGGCCCATGGCCTTGAGGCTGTCTTTCTGGCCCGGCCCGCGCTGGACCTGGCCCGGCTGACACCCGCGCAAAGCCCGGCGCTGACGGACATGCTGGCCGGGCTGGGCGTGGATGCGGTGATCAATGCCGCCGCCTATACCAATGTGGACGGCGCGGAGGGCGACGAGGCCACGGCCACCACTGTCAACGCCACCGGAACCGCCGTTCTGGCGGATGTGGCGGCACGGCTGAACGTGCCTTTCCTGCACATTTCCACCGACTATGTGTTCGACGGCAGCAAGCCCGGCGCTTATGTGGAGCATGATCCGGTGGCCCCCATGGGCGCCTATGGCCGCTCCAAGCTGGCGGGGGAGCGGGCCGTAAGGGCCGCCAATCCGCATGCCTTCATCTTTCGCACCGCCTGGGTTTACAGCCCGTTCGGGAAAAACTTTCTGAAAACCATGCTGCGGCTGGCGGCGAACCGGGACGAACTGGGCGTGGTGGCGGATCAGCACGGCAATCCCACCTATGCCCCCGCCATTGCGGACGGGCTGCTGGCCGTGCTGGCGGCGCTGCCGGAAAGCGGCTGGCAGAAACGGGCCGGGCTGTATCACATGACCGCGACGGGGGACGCCACATGGCACGCCTTCGCCGAGGCCATTTTCGACGAGGCCGCCCGCTTCGGCCATCCGCGCCCCGCCGTGAAGGCGCTGACCACCGCCGATTTTCCCACACCCGCCGCGCGCCCCGCCAATTCGCGGCTGAACAGTGCGCGCCTGGAAAGCACCTTTGGCGTACGGCTGCCCCACTGGCGGCTGAGCACACGGGCCTGCGTGCGCCGCCTTTTCCACCAAGGCGGGCTTTGATCCGGCGCGCGCTTTGGGCTAAGGCTTGAAGCCGGACAGGCAAAGACCGGGGCGCCGGGGCGCGCCACAGTGTAACAGGGGGTTTCATGAAGGGTATCATTCTGGCGGGCGGCAAGGGCACGCGGCTCTATCCCATCACCAAGTCGATCAGCAAGCAGTTGCTGCCGATCTATGACAAGCCGATGATCTATTACCCCCTCAGCACGCTGATGCTGGCGGGCATTCGGGAAATCCTGATCATTTCCAGCCCGGAACATCTGCCGCTCTATGAAGACCTGCTGGGCGACGGCAGCCAATGGGGCATCCGGCTGGAATACCGCGTTCAGGAAGAACCCAACGGCCTGGCGGAAGCCTTCCTGATCGGGGAGAGCTTCATCAATGGGGAGCCCTGCGCGCTGGCGCTGGGCGACAACATCTTTTATGCGGCGGGCTTCACCCAGTATCTGCAACAGGCCAGCACGGTAACGAACGGCGCCTATGTGTTCGCCTATCAGGTGGGCGACCCCGGCGCCTTCGGCGTGGTGGAAGTGGACAGCACCGGCAAGGCCCTGTCGATTGAGGAAAAGCCCGCCAACCCCAAAAGCAATCTGGCGGTGACGGGGCTGTATTTCTACGACCACAAAGTGGTGGACATCGCCAGAACGGTGAAGCCCAGCGACCGCGGCGAGCTGGAGATCACCGCCGTGAACGACGCCTATCTCAAGGCCGGGACGCTGAACGTGATCAGCCTGCAACGGGGCACCGCCTGGCTGGATACGGGCACGGTGGACAATCTGCTGTCCGCCAGCCAGTTCGTGCAGACCATCGAGGCACGCCAGGGCCTGAAGATCGCCTGCCCGGAAGAAGTGGCCTGGCGATCCGGCTTCATCACGGGCCGGCAGTTGAAGGCCATCGCGGATGGTTACAAGAACAGTTACGGGGATTATCTGGCTGGCCTGCTGCGCTATGGCCCCATGGATTCGGACCTGTAGCAACGGATCGGCTGCCGCCCCTGCCTGATCGATGTGTGCGGGCGGCCCCTGCATCAAGGAACGCGGTGTGAAGGCACTCGGCGGCAAACGGTTGAAACAGGCGGATGCACAAGCCCTGCTGATGCTGGTGCTTGGCCGCCTGCCCACCGGCCCGGCGGACACAGCCCCCCTGCTGAAACAGCCCCCGCGCGCCGCCCTGCGTGCGCTGGTCAATCGTCCGCTTTATCGCCATGAAGTGCTGCCCCATTTGATGAGTGGCCGCCATGTGCCGCATCTGGGCCTGCCGCGGGAAACTTTCCGCACCGTGCGGCGCCGCGCGGCACACCTGCTCGCCGCCCGCCACCGCCGCACCACGCGCCGACGGCTGGCCTTTGCGGAAAGCTGGCCCGATCTGCTGCGGGCGGCATATGAAACCCGCCCGCTCAGGCGGGCCTTTCTGGACCGGTTCACCGCGCTGGACGGGCCGCAGGGCGCGGCGGAGCGGTTGGAACAGGTGGTCGCCGCCCTTGGCCGCCTGGCCAGAACGCGCAAGCCGGGCCTGGTGGCCGAGATCGAAGCGGTTCAGGGCCACCATGTGCGCGGATGGGCGGTGGACGAAAACCGCCCCGACCAACCGGTTTCCCTGCTGTTCATGCTGAACGGGGTACTGGCCGGAACGGTGCGCGCGGATGGCTTCCGCCGCGACATTCAGGACCGTTTCGGCGGCAGCGGCACCTTTGGCTTCGAACAGGATGTGAGCCTGCCCCCGGCGCTGATGAGCGCACGCAGCCTGACCCTGTCCGTGCTGGAAGCCACCACCGGCCTGCCCGTCTGCCCGCCGGTCACGCTTTATGGCGACATGGCGGCACCGCTGGCCCATACGCAAAGACTGGTGCACCGGCTGGAACGGCTGGGCGCCACGCTTGCAGCCCGCACAGACGGGAAGACGGCTCCCCTCGCCCAAGAGATCCGGGACACGCTGAACCGGCTGGAAAAGCGCCTGCCCCGCGCCAGCCAGTTTGCCGCTTTCCCGCTGGAAAATTTCGACCTGTTCGCCGCCTGCCACGGCCCCGGCACACCGCCGGAGGAACCGGGCCCGCCCAAGGCAGACAGCCCCGCCATTCTGCTGGTGGGGCCGCCGACGGAAACCGACGCGGCCCGCGCCCGGCTGACCGATCAGACCCGCCCTCCCGGCACGGTCATCCCGGTTCCCGACGGGCCGGGCCTGGCCGAGCGGGCCGGGCAAGCCCTGGCGGACCAGCCGCAGGATGCCCCGATCATGCTGTTGCGGGCCGGGGACCGGCTGGCCGCGCCCGCCTGTGACTGGATGGCCCGCATGGTCGCCCGCGTGCCCGACTCAGGCGAAGCGCTGATCACCGCCGACCATGACCGTTTGGCATCCGTCGGCGAAGATCATGCCGACCCTGGCTTCAAGCCGCTGTGGCCGGATCGGGACATGCTGATGGCGCGGGACCCTTACGGCCCGGCGCTGGCCTTCACGCCCGCCCTGCTCGCCCGCATATCGGGAACGGATGCGGTTGAAAGCGCGGCGGGCCTGGCCTTTGCCCTGATGCTGGCGGCGCCGGATGGCCACTGGCACCATTGCCCGGAACGCCTGTGGCATTTCACCGGGCCGCCCCGCGCGCCGCACGCGGAACGTGCGGCGCTGCTGAACGCGCATTTCAAGGACGGGGGCCGCGCTGTCAGCATAACCCCGTGGGACTGCCCCCTGTCCGGCCCGGTGGACGACGCGCTGGATGTGCGCCCTGCCGCGCCGGACGGGCACACGCTCAGCATCATCATCCCCACCCGCAACGGGCTGGATCTACTCGCCCCCTGCCTGGACAGCCTGTGGGCCACGGCCAGCGGCACGGTGGCGCTGGATGTGATCATCATGGACAATGGCTCGGACGATCCGGCCACGCTGGACTGGCTGCAAAAGGCGGAACAGGATGGCCGCGCCCGTATCATCCGGGATGACAGGCCCTTCAACTGGTCGGCCCTGAACAATGCGGGCGCCGAGGCCGCGCACGGGGATATGCTGCTGTTCCTGAACAATGACACCGTGGCGCTCAGCCGGGACTGGGACCGGCAGGTGGTGGCGCAATTATCCCGCCAGAATGTGGGCGCGGTGGGGGCGCGCCTGCTCTATGAAGACGGCAGCCTGCAACATGCCGGGCTGGTGCTGTACCCCACGGGCGTGGCGGCCCATGAAGGCGCGGGCGACCGGGTGGAGGACGGCCTGTACCGGCAGCGCACCCGCCTGCCCCATGCCACCGCCGCCGTCACGGGCGCCTTCCTGGCCTGCCGCAAGGGGGACTTTCAGGCGCTTGGCGGGTTCGATGCCGACCATCTGGCGGTATCCTTCAATGATGTGGATTTCTGCCTGCGGCTGACGGAACGGGGGCTGGTGGCGATCTATGATCCGCGCATCACCTTCAATCACCTGGAAAGCAAAAGCCGGGGCTATGACTTTCAGGCCAGCGACAAGGCCGCCCGCGCCGCCGGGGAGCGCACCTGGATGGAACAGCACTGGCACCACCGCCTAGCCATGGACCCGTATTACCCACCGGTCTTCGTGCGCCGGGGTCAGCCCTTCGCGCTTATGGCGCCGCCGACGCGGGCACGCATGGCACAGGCCATTGACACCGCCGCACCGAGCGCCCAAAAGGCAGGAAATGAAGGGGTCAACCGCGCGGGTGGAGATGGGGCATGACGGGGGACGACAGAACCATTATCCGGCAAAGCGGGCTGTTCGACCGGGACTGGTACCTTGAGGCCAATCCCGATGTGTCCGACGGGGGCATGGACCCGCTGACCCATTATCTGCGCTATGGCGAAGCGGAAGGCCGCCGCCCCAACCCCTTTTTCGACCCGGATTATTACAAGCGCGCCTTTCGCTGGCGCAAGCCGAAGGGCGCCCTGCTGGCCCATTATACGCGCAAGGGCTGGCGCAAGGGGATCGACCCGTCCCGCGAATTCAGCCTGCGGCACTATATGAAAGCCTATCCCGATGTGGCCGACGCGGGCGTGGAACCGCTGGCGCATTTTCTGGCCCATGGCATGGCGGAAGGGCGCCAGCGCTTCGATGCAAAAAGCGGTCTGGCCCGCGCCGCAGGCGCCAGCCCGGTGGATGAACGCAGCCTGAGCGAAGACCAGCGCCAGCGCTATGACGCCATCAGGGAAAGCGGCCTGTTCGATGACGGCTTCTACCTGTCCCACCATCAGGACCTGAGGGGCAAAAGCCTGGACGCGCTGGCCCATTATGTGATGACGGGCAGCGGCGAAGGGCGCTGGCCCAACCCCTATTTCGACCCGGCCTGGTACCGCCGCACCCATATGCGCACCGACAGCACGCTGGAACCGCTGCTGCATTATGCCCGCTTCGGTACCGACCCGGACTTGATGCCCAGCCTGCGTTTCGACAGCCGCGCCTATGTGACGGACCACCCGAAAGCGGCGGACAGCGGCATGACCCCGCTTGGCTTTCACCTGAACCGGGGGCGCAAACTTGGCTACAAGGTGAAAAGCCTGGTGGACAGCAAGGGCCTGACCGCCCGCCAGCGGGAGACCTATAACGCCATCAAGGCCACCGGCCTGTTCGACGAGGCCTGGTATCGCCGCGCGCACCCGGACCTGAAAGACAGCAAGCTGGATCTGCTGGCCCATTATGTGGTGGCGGGCACGGACGAAGGGCGCCGCCCCAACGCCTATTTCGACACCGGCTGGTATGCCACCCGCTTCCTGCCCGCCGCGAGCGGCGAGGCGGATGACAGCGACGAGACGGGCGATGCCACGCCCCACCCGCTGGTGCATTATGCCGAGACCGGCTGGCGTTACGGCTTTCCGCCAAGCCCGGAATTCAGCGGCGCCGCCTATCTGCGTGAAAACCCGGACGTGGCCGAGGCGGGCATGAACCCGCTGAAGCATTTTCTGAAATTCGGCGAAAAGGAAGGCCGCCGCTGCCCCACCGGGGACGGCGAAGGCACCCTCGTTCCGGCCAGCCCGGACAGCAGGCTGCCCATGGAGGCCAATCTTCGGGGCATGGTGGACCAGCCACGCAATGCGCTTGCGCCGCGGTCGGACAGCTTCGACAGCCGCGCGCTGCACCTGCACTGGGTGATGCCGGATTTCGCCCGTGGCGGCGGCGGACACATGACCATTTTCCGCACCCTGCACCGGCTTGAGCTGAAAGGGCACCGGATCACGGTATGGATCAACAATCCGAACCTGCACGAAAGCGAAAACAGCGCCTATGACGATGTGGTCAAGCATTTCCGCCATCTGAAAGGGGATGTGCGCTTTATCGAAGGCGACCTGTCCCACATTGCCGGGGACGCCGTGGTGGCCACGGACTGCTGGTCCGTCTGGCCCGCGCTGAGCGCCACCAATGTGCATCGACGCTTCTATTTCGTGCAGGACTTCGAGCCCTATTTTCACCCCATGGGCACGCATTATCTGGCCGCCGAGGCCACCTATCGCCAGGATCTGGACTGCCTGTGCGCCAGCCCCTGGCTCGCCGACATGGTGCGGGAAAAATATGGCCGCTGGGCCACCCATTTCTGGCTCGCCGCCGACCCGGACATCTATTACCCGCCCGAAGAGCCGCGCCGGAACGACGTGCCGCGCATCGCCGTTTATGCCCGCCATTTCACCCCGCGCCGGGTGGTGGAAATGGCCATGCTGGCGCTGGAAACGCTGGCCCGGCGCGGCGTGGCCTTCGAGGTGGACTTTTTCGGCGCGCCGCTGGATTTCACGGTGGCGCCCTTCCCTTTCCGCGACCACGGCGTGGCGGACGCCGAAGCGCTGGCGGACCTGTTCCGCACGGCGGATGTGGGCATGGTATTCTCGGCCACCAATTATTCGCTGGTGCCACAGGAAATGATGGCCTGCGGCCTGCCCTTGCTGGAACTGGACGGGGCGAACACCCGCGCCATCTTCCCCGATAATGCCGTGACCCTGGCCGCGCCGGACCCGCTGGCCATCACCGATGCACTCGCCGCCCTGCTGGCGGACCCGGACAGGCGCGCGGCACAGGCACAAGCGGCGCTGGACTGGGTGAGGCAGTTCAGTTGGGATCAGGCGGCGGACATCGTGGAAGACGCCATCATCCAGCGCATCGGCGAAAACGCGACCGACCGTGCCGCCGCGCCGGGCGCGCCCGCGCTGATCGGGGAAAAGCCCCATGCCTCGGTGGTGATCCCCACCCTGAATGCCGGGCCGGTGCTGGACAGCGTGCTGGACGCGGTGCAGGCGCAGGAAGCCCCCTTTGCCCATGACGTGCTGGTGATCGACAGCGGCTCCACCGACGGCACGCTGGACAAGGTGAAAAGCCGGGGCATCCGCCTGCACCAGATCCACAAGGCGGATTTCAACCACGGGGACACCCGCAATCTGGGCGTGGAACTGACGGACGGCGATTTCGTCGCCTTCCTTACCCATGACGCCCTGCCCAAGGGGCGGGACTGGCTGTTCAACATCGTCACCGCGCTGGAACATTTCGGGGAGCAGGCGGGCGGCGCCTTTGGCAAACATCTGGCCTGGTGGGACGCGGACCCCTTCACCAGGCGGGACATGACGCGCCATTTCCGTGGCTTCGATCAACACCCGGTTTTCCTGACCAGAGACAGCGACCCGGAACGCTATGCACTGGACGAAAGCTGGCGCCAGTTGCTGCATTTCTACAGCGACAACAACAGTTGCCTGCGCCGCAGCGTGTGGGAAAAGGTGCCCATGCGCCGCACCAAATTCGGCGAGGATCAGCTATTCGCCCACGACCTGATCGAAGCGGGCTATGGCCGCGTCTATGCCCCCCAGGCGGTGGTCTGGCACAGCCATGATTACGGGCCGGAGGAAACTTTTGAGCGCACGCGCACGGAAAGCGCCTTTTTCCGGCATTTCTTCGGCTACCGGCTGATGAAGAACGCGGAAACGCTGGAAAAAACGCTGACGGCGCTGAACGCCGAGGACCGGGATTATGCCGCGCGCCACGGCCTGTCGGATGATGTGCTGGAAAGACGGCTGACCAACAATGAAGCGCGCCTGAAGGGCCTGCTGGCGGGCGCGGAGGCCGACACCACGGACATGTTCTAATCCAGTCCCGGAACACTTTTCCCAGCAATAACAAACAGGACCTTCGGACCCAGCATGAGCAGTTACCGCCAGATCATCGAACATCACGGACACCCCAAGGCCAACAGCTATATCTTCATCTCGCTGAAGAACAAATATGTCTGGTTCAAGAACCCCAAGGTGATGTCCTCCACTCTAGCCGCCACCCTGCAATCGCTTGAAATCCAGGACCTGCCGGGCCGGGAAATCCCGCCACACCCGGAAATCCAGTGCTGTGTTCACGTCAAGCCCTATCAACTGACCGAAGCCCGCAACAACCAGATCTACGGGGGCCCGCTGTTCAGGAAATTCGCCTTTGTGCGCAATCCTTATGCCCGACTGGTCTCCGCTTACAAAGACAAGGTGGAACGAAACGAGGCGGACAAGCGCAACATCCTCACCTTTTCCACCAACCCGGATAAGACATTTGAACGCCCGGTATCGTTCGAGGAATTCATCGAAACCATCCACGCCATGCCGGTGCGGCGCATGAACCGGCACTGGGAGCCACAGGTTTACACCACCTGCGCCCACTGGGTGAAACTGGATTTCGTGGGCAAGATCGAAAACGCCAATGACGATCTGAAAGCGCTGGAAACGCTGACCGGGATCGATCTGTCCGCTAATCTGATCGACCACCGCCCCCACCGCACCGGCGGCAAGACTCCGTGGCAGGATTATTACACCCCGGAGTTGAAACAGATGGTCATGGAAACCTATGCGGCCGATTTCGAAACCTTCGGCTATGATACGGACTTCTAAGGGGCCGCCCAGACCAGGCCCGTCACGAGAAACCGGCGCTGGCCGCATCCCGCACGAAGCGGGCCTTCCAATCCGCATTGTGTTCATTGGCAAGCCTGACCATGCGGCGCGCCTTTTTCGGCGGCGCCGCCGGCAGCCCGGCCAACCGGCCCAGCAGGTCCAGATGCGCCATATGCAGGTCATCCGCCACATCTTCATAGATCAGGCGCGACGGCGTGATCCCGTTCGCCTCGAAGAAATGTTCCCAAAGCGCGTTTTCCCGCCGAATAGCCAGAACATGCGCCTTGATCCGCTCAAAATCATACACCGCCTGCGTATTGTAATTGCGGTCATAACCATGCGCCACATGACCCGCGAAATGAGGATCGTCGGGCTTGCCCGTCGCGTGCTGAATACCGGTCTGCTCCGCCATGGCGCGTGAAACCGCCTGGGCCACCTGATCCCGCCTGACCAGATAGACCCATGCCGCATCCTGAAACGCCGCCGCCAGCCACCGATGGTCGGGCGTGGGGGCAGCGCCCCCGCCCAGACAGGCATCCACCGCATCCATCTGATCCGCCATCAGTTTTGCCGCCATCACGCCATTATCGCTGCTGGCCTGCTCGCACAGGCGCACCAGTTCCTCCTGCCAGCCCCTGTCCGACTGCGCCGGGTTCCAGCCAAGGAACCACTCTTTCGGTCGGCCCAGAACACCGCTGTTGCGCATGTCTTCCACAATCATGGTGGAGCCGCAACGCTGGGTGGCGCACAGCATCAGCCGGGCTTTGGCCTTGCGCGCCGTGCCTTCCTGTCCGGCCTGCATGGTCGGGCTGCCATGCGCCTGTTTAGCTGGGCCGCCATGCGGCAGGGGGGTATCCAGAACCGTCTGCACCGCCGCCCGGTCCATGGTCTCGCCCAGTGCCTGGAACAGCGGTGCCAGCGCCGCCGCATCGTCGCGGTAGTCCTCATACTGAACATGGCTGGTGGCACCCGGATGGGCGGCGGCATAGTCCCGGTACCAGCCGTCCCATTTGGCGACCCATTCTTCCACATCCGCGGGGTCTTCCTTCTGCCAGAAGGCCGACCGGGCCACGTCTGCCCCCCGGCGGCTGTTGAACAGGATATGGGCGCCGGGAAAGAAGCGGCGGATGAAATCGAGGAAAGCATCGAACTCCGCCTGTCCATGCACCTCATGATAGCGCACTTCCTTGAAGCCCAGTATGCGGGTGCCCCCGGCGGGCCTGAGCACGGTGCGCACGAAACCGTCCACCAGGCTGGCGCCGAAGGCATCCGGGTCGAAGCCATCCATGCCGTACCAGGGGCTGGCGGGGCCGGTATCCCCCGCCGCGTGCCTGCCATGCCCGCGCGCGGCCCGCTTCCAGGCACGAAAGAGCGGCAGCAGCAGATTGTTGTTCTCACCCCGGATGCAGGCGCCCGGCAGGGTCTGCAACACCGCCTGCAACAGGGTGGAGCCGGATCGGCCATAGGTGACGATGAAGACCGTCTTGTCCACGTTGTCCAGCATCATGCGCGCCTCCTCAATGTTTCAGCCGGCGGGCCATGGCGGCGGCCACACGGTCCTGATCAAAGGGGGCATCCAGAAAATCGAACAGCGGCGCCAGCGCCCCCGGCCTGTCCGTATAGTCGTCATAGCGCACCGTGAAACTGCTTTCCGGGTGGCGCGCGGCATAGGCGGCAAAGCGCGCGTCCATGTCCGCCACCATGGCTTCCACCTTTTCCGGCGGGGCATCGCGCCACCAACTGCTTTTCGCCACCTGCCGCCAGTCCCGCGTGTTGAAGACCAGCTTCAGTCCGGGAAAGGCCAGTCGCAGGAAGTCCAGGAAGCTGTCGAAATGCCCGTCCGTCACCTCGCTATAGCGGATTTCCTTGAAGCCCACGCGGGTGGCCTCCGGCGCGGGGCGAAGCACCTGCCGGGTGAAGCCGTCCGCCAGTGTGCGGGCATAATCCCCCGGCGCCACCTCGTCCGCGCCGTACCAGGGGCCGGTGGGCGGCACCGGGCGGCGGAAATTATAGGCAAGCTGCATGTGCAATATGTTCAGATAGCTTAAATAAAGCGGCCACAGGGCGCCGCCATTCTCGCCGCGGAAATGCATTCCCTCAATGGTCTGAAGCACGGTCTGCAACAGGGTGGAACCGGATCGGCCATAGGTGACCACGAACACATAACCCAGTCGGGGCCGCCAGCCGGGGCGCACCCGGCCCGGCGGCATCACGCCCGGCCTGTCCGGCAGCAGCCGCGCGGCCAGGCTTTCCGGCGCCACCAGCTTAGCCGCGGGCACCCCCGCCGCCGACAGCCGCCGCCGAAGCCCGGTATCGGCCAGCGCGATGGCATCCGGCGCATGTTCATAGGCCAGCAGGCGAGCCACAAGGTCGTCCCGGCCCAGGCCATCGGGCAGCAGGGCATCTTCCGCCCACACAAGGGGCCGCACCCCGCGCGCCCTTGCGGCGCCCAGCACCTCCAGAAAGCCGCCACCGCCCAGCGCCAGAACGGCGGAAAACGGCACCAGCAAACTTTCCGCGCGCAGGCCCTCCATCTCCCCCAGCATGACCGGCACCGACCGGCCCAGATAGGGCCGCACCCCGGCACCGCCCTGCGGCAAGCGCAGCACGAACACGTTTTCCAGCATGGCCAGCAGGTCGGGCGGCACCATGTCGGACGCGGCGGCACCGCGCTGCGTCTCCACCAGCAGGGAAACGGACCCGCCCCGCTCGGTCAAAGACGTGATCAGCGCCCGCAGCCTGTCCGGCGCCGTCAGGGCCCGCTCCGGCGCGGCAATCAGCACCGGGCGCGCGCCGTCCGTCACCACCATGGGCAACGGCGCCATGCCGTCATCCGGCGTGCAGGCCCGGTCCACCTGTGTGCGGCGCACCCGATCCGCCGCGGGCCCGGCATAGCGACGGTCCTGATGACGGCGGCTGAAGGGCCGCGCCCGCACACGGCTGAGCAGGGTTTCCGCCATGGCGGGCACACCGTCCGGCGCCAGGGCATCGGGCGACCGGGGAAACGCCAGTTCCAGCGTCGGGGGCAGGGTTTCCAGCGGCGCGCCGTCGAACAGGCGCGCGCGACTGAGCGACAGCATCCGCCCCCCGTCCGAACCCTGGCCCGCGCCACCAGCGCCATAACAGGCCACATCCGGCCCGGTCATCAGTGCCCAGGCCAGCCCCCGCGCATGGGGCCCGGCGCCGGTCAGCGCTTCCAGCATGGCGGCGGGGCCGATCAGAACCCGATCCGGGAAGAAGGTGCCCACCGGGTCCGCCACCCTTTGGTCGATCAGGGCCAGAAAGCCGTCCAGATCCAGCATGGTGGGCGAAAACAGCGGATCGGTGAACAGCGCCGCGCCGTCCCGATCCGTCATCACAAAGGCCAGGTGCGGCGCTTCCCGGTGTGCGGTCTCCAGCAGGAAACGCGGTTGAAACAGGCTGCCATGCTTGGCCCGCATATGGGACAGCAGCGCCTGCTCCCCCCGCCGGGCATCCGCCAGCATGGATTCCGGGCGACGACGATAGAAAAAGCCGCTATCCGCCGCGCGCACGCCGCGATAGCCCGCCGCCAGGGCGTTGAGCCAGAAATCCCAGTCCTCGAAACCGCTGCGCATCTCCTCGTCGAACCACACGCCCTTGTGGAACAGATCGGCGCGCACCAGCGACCCGGCCTCGGAAATATTGCCCTGCAAGTGCTTGAGCACTGAATAGTCCGGCGCGGTCTCGCGCACGTCAAACCCTTCAAGCCCCCAGCTCTGGCCAAAAAAGGCGATATCGGGATAGGCCCAGCCAAGCGCCGGGTCATCGCCCAGCGCGTCGCGGTAACGGGCCAGGCTGTAGGGCGCCAGCCGGTTGTCCGCATCCAGAAAAAACAGGCTGTCCATTTCCGGCTCCAGCGCCAGCAGGAAGCGCACCCCCGCATTGCGCGCGCCGGGCAGCCGGGTATTGGGCTGGCGCAGGCCATGAACCGTACCGGGATAGCGCGCGGCCATGGCGGCGATCACGGCGGCGGTATCCGCGTCCCGGCAGCCATCATCCACCACCACCACGCGCACGGCGAACGGCCCTTCCTGCTCGGCGGCGCTGACAATGGCCTCCACCAGAAAGCGCGGATGGCCGAAGGCGGGGATCACCACGCCGATCACCGGCCCGTCAGGGGCCGGGCGCGGCACGGCGCCGAATTCGGATATGGCACCCGCCGCGCTCATTGGGGCCCGTCGTCGCCGGGCAGCGCATCCAGCCCCGCGCCCACCAGGTCGATGGCAGTCCAGCGGCACCAACCAAAGCTGACGCTGTCCGACACCGGGGCGACGGTCACCGCCAGATGATAACCCCAGTCGCTTTCCGGCGAGAGCGCGTCACGCTCGAACCGGAAATGCCCCTCGTCAAGCGCGGACAGCGTGCAGACCCGGATCAGAACCCGGCCATCCGCCCGCACATGCAGCCCGTCATCCAGCCCGTGGGCCACCGCTCGGCACGCCTCGGCGGCCTGCGTTTCCGGCTCGGCCATGTCTTCCCGCACCAGAATGGCCGCATAGCGGAAATCCGGCGCCGCCTCATGAGCGGTGGAAGCGCGCAATGTCACGCTCAGCGTACCGGACGGCACCACCCGATCGATAAAGGCGGCGGAGACTTCCTCCACCAGCGGGTGGGTTTGCAGATAGCCCGCGTCCTCGCTTACCAGAAGCGGGCGAAAGCCTTTCTCGGCGGTCAGGGCTTCCAGCCGATCCGCGCCGGGCAGAAACCGGGTGCGGCCCATCAGTTCGGGAAAGCGGATGGCCCGGATCAGGCGCGGCGGATCGGGCCGCATATCCCGCATCGGCGCGGGGTCCAGCCTTATCTGCGTGCCGTCAAAAGCCTGCTCCACCACCACACCGCGCCAATGGCACCAGCCATAGGCCACGCTGTCGCCCATGGCGCCCACCCCGATCACCAGCCGCGCGGGGCTTTCCAGCGGACGGGCGGGCACAAGGTGCAGATCGCCCACCGCCCCGGCGGCCAGAACCAGGGTGGTGGCGGCAAGGGCGCCGTCCGGCACACTGTCCGGGGCGTCGGCGAGCGCCGTCAGCAGGGGGCGGGCGGCCACGGCATCCACCGTTTCCGGCACCAACAAAGCCATGAACCGCACGGGGGCCGCCTGCGGGTGATTGATCTCCGCCGCGATACGCACGCGCGCCGTGGCACCGGGCACCTCATGGCCCGCCATCAGCCCCACCGGGGCCGCCAGGGTTGGGTGGGTCTGCACCACGCCGCCATCCAGCATCTGCACAAGGTCCACGCCCGCATCTTCTTTCAGCGCGGCGTGATGATCCGGCCCGCCCGCAAAGGTCCAGTCATCGCCGAGAAAGGCGGATGCCGACCATTCGGTGTGCCACAGATCAAGGGCGCCGGTGGGCAGATATGCGTGCACCGGGGCCGTGGCCGGGTCCGTCACGCCCTTGAGAACCCGAAGCGCCAGACCAGGCCGCCCGTCTGCCCCCGTGCCCACACCGCTTTCCGGTGTGCGCACGTCCGTCAGCGACAGAAGCGGCGGTGTGTCGGTCGCATCCACGGGGTCGAACGCCAGGTCCAGAATCACTTCGCCGCGGCCATGCAGGGGGGGCAGGCCGCGCACGGCGTGCCAGCCCCCGGCCAGCGCATGGAACGGCACGCGGCGGCTTAACAGCAGGGCGCCATCCGCCGCGCGGATCAGCCGCATCGCCAACGCCCCCCGCCCGCTGGCCGGGCGGGCCACATGCAGGGCAATGCCGGTCATGCCCGCGCTGTCCACCGGCAGGTTTTCCCGCACAAGGGTACAGTCCACATCGCCGGCCGGGCCGACAGTGCGATCGCCCACGGGGGTTTCCATGACCACCAGGTCGGTGTCGAATCCCACCCCGCCCAGCATGGCCCGCGCCTTGGCAAGGCCCAGCGCCAGCCGTTCGCTCTCAAGGCGCAGCGCGGCCATGTCCGCCTCCCGCGTGCCGAGGGTCCGGTGCAGGCGGGTGGCCTCCTCCGTCATGGTGCGGGTCAGGAACGCGGCCAGGGTCGCGCTGTGGCCGGGGGTGGCTTCCTCCACATAGATGGCAAACTGCCGGTGCATGGCCGACAGCCGACCCTGCGCCCCCCACGCATGGGCCACATTGCGCGCCGCCGGGGTCACTGCCACGGCCACCAGCCCCGGCGGCATCCCGGCGGGCGGGCTGAGACGGTCGCCATTGTGGGCCGCCTTGCCCGCCGCCTGACCCGGCAGACGCACCAGGCCGTCCGGGTCCGTGGCCACGACCGGCACATGATCCGGCAACAGGCGGCGCACCTGCCCGGCCAGGGCGGCATCGACCGCCACCGACACCGGCGCCCCGTAAAGCGCCCCCAGCGCCGCCGGTGTGATGATCAGATCCAGCTTGTCCATGAAACGCCTGCCCCCAAAAAAACACGGTGCACCGGCGCGAAGCGTGCGCCCGATGCGTGTTCCAAAGGTGATAATCCCCCCGCTCAAGCCCCGTCAAGCGGCGCTTGAACCGCCGCGGGCGCTGTGCCAGAACCGTTGCAAATCCACTGTGCCGCCAAAAGGGGCCCGTTGTCCCCAACAAAAGGGAAATCCGCCCGATGACAGAGCCCGACCCGCCAGACGGCCACGGCCACCCCGCACAGGCCGGATCGACCCCCGCCCGGCACGCCGGGATGGCGGCGGGGCGCACGGCGCGGTTCGCCCGTTCATCCACGCTGGAAACGGTGCTGGACGAGATCGGCGGAGCCATTGACTGCGCCCGCGACGACGCGCTGCATCCGCCCTATGGCACGCCCCGACAGCCGCCGGTGATGATCGTGGGCGCCCCGCGCAGCGGCACCACGCTGATGCTGCAATGGCTGGCCCGGCAGGCGGCCTTTGCCTATCCCAGCAATCTGGCGGCCCGCTTCTGGCGCAACCCCTATTTCGGCGCGCGGGTACAGCAGGCGCTGGCCGACCATGACAGCGCCAACATGCTGGGCCTGAACGGGGGGTTCGACTTCAAGTCCGACCTTGGCCACAGCAGGGGAGCCCTGGCACCCAGCGAGTTCTGGTATTTCTGGCGCACCTGCTTTGCCTTTCCCGAATCCGGGCCTTTGCCCCCCCATGCGCTGGCACAGGCCGACTGGCCCCGCTTTCTGGAAGGGCTGGCGGGGCTGGAAGCGGCCTTTGACAAGCCGGTGGCGCTGAAGGCCATGATCGCCAACTGGAACATTGCGGACATCAGTGCCCGGCTGGACAAGGGCCTGTTCATCAATGTGGAGCGGGACCCGGTATCCGCCGCCCTGTCACTTCTGAGCGCGCGGGAGCGCTTTTTCGCGAACCGGGCGCGCTGGTACAGCTTCCGCCCGGCAGAGGCCCCCGCGCTGGACCGCCTGAGCCCGCCGGAACAGGTGGCGGGCCAGGTGTTCTTCACCCGGCTGGCGGTGAAGGCCCAACTGGCCCGCCTGCCCCAAGGCCGCCATGTCACCGTGTCCTATCGGGATTTCTGCGCCGACCCGAAGGCCCTGCGGCAACGGATCGAGGCCGCCTTTGCCGATCAGGGCGCCGCGCTTTCCCCCGGCTATGACGGCCCGGCGGCCTTCGACCATCGCGGCCATACGGGGGACGCGGGCGACCGTGCCGCCATCACCGCCATGCTGGACCGGCTGGCGGCGGAACACGGATCGTCTTCCATGCTGGACGAAAGCAGCCCATGACCCGCACCCCCATGACCCGCACCGTCGCCATCATGCAACCCTATCTGCTGCCCTGGATCGGCTATTTCCAGTTGATGGCGGCGGCGGATCATTTCCTGATCTATGACGATGTTACCTTCATCAAGGGCGGCTATATCAACCGCAACACCCTGTTGACCCGACAGGGGCGGCAACCCTTCACCCTGCCCGTGGCGGGGATCAGCCCCAATCGCGCCATTGCCGACCACCGGCTGGCGGCGGGGCCGAAAAAGCTGTTGCGAAGCATCGAGGTGGCCTATGGCCGCGCCCCCTGTTTCGAGCAGATCATGCCGATCCTGACGGACGCGCTCGGCGGGCCGGATGCCTGCCCCGGCGGGGACCTGGGCGCGTTTCTGGCCCGGCAGCTTCGCGTGCTGGCGGACGCGCTCGGCCTGACGGCACGGCCCGGTTGGCAGATCACGCGCAGCAGCGCCCTTGCCGACGACAAAGCCCACCGGGACCGGCGCGCGGCGGATCGGGTGCTGGCGCTGACACGGGACCTGAACGGCGATCATTATGTGAACGCGCCGGGCGGGCGGGCGCTGTATGACCCGGCGACTTTCCACGCAGCGGGGGTGCGGCTGTCCTTTCTGGAAAGCACGCCCCGGCCCTGGCCGCAATGGAACAGCGATGCCCCGTTCGACCCCTATCTGTCCATCATCGATCCGCTGATGTTCACCGGCCTGACCGGCACCCGCGCCCGACTTGCCGACTATCACCTGGACACGCCCTCAGCCTGAAATCCCAAACAAGCCCCATCCGCACCCGGCGTTGCCTCTACCGGTGCTGCCCACGGCAGCGCCGGAGGCCACAAGCGTGGCCCGCCGCCAATGCGGCGCCCCCGCGGAGCGCACGCGACAGCGTGCCTGCGTGAGCGAAAAGGAGCCTCTACCGGTGCTGCCCACGGCAGCGCCGGAGGCCACAAGCGTGGCCCGCCGCCCATGTGGCGCCCCAGCGGAGCGCGCGCGAAGCGCGCTTGCGTGAGCGAAAAGGAGCCTCTACCGGTGCTGCCCACGGCAGCGCCGGAGGCCACAAGCGTGGCCCGCCGCCAATGCGGCGCCCCCGCGGAGCGCGCGCGAAGCGCGCTTGCGTGAGCGAAATAAAAGACCTTAAAAAATTCCCCGCACGGAGTGGCGGGGGTTCGGGGTGAGCCAATCGGGCCAGCCGACGGTTTCCTCCACCAGCCAGCTCAGCAACGCCAGAACCAGCACCACGCCCACGGTGATGATGAAGTTCCGGCTGATCCCCCGGCGCAGCCACAGGCTGGCCCGGACCAGGGCGTTCATGAAATCCATCAGGCGTCCTCCTGTGTGCCGCCGGTGGGGCGCGGGGGGCCTGGAATGCGGCGGACCAACGGCGCCAGTGCCCAGCTTGTCACCAGCCCGGTTCGGCGGCGGACCATGATCATCATGCTGCCATGAACCGCGACCATGGCAAACAGAGTCGCCAGTGCCGCGCCCCACGCGCCAAGGGGCGGGATCAGCACCGCGTTCAGCGCCACATTGCCAAGCGCCGCCAGCGCGGTGGCGGCCAGCGTAACGCGCTCATGCCCGGTCATGTTCAGCACCAGGCCGCAGGGGCCGGTCAGTGCATTGGCCAGCTTGCCCGCCGCCAGCACGGTCAGCACCGGCGCGGCGGCCAGAAAGGCATCGCCATAAAGCAGGCTGATCAGGTCCCGGTTGGCCGCCAGATACAGCGCGAAAAAACCGATGGCCGCCAGCGTCACAATACGGCTCTGGCGCCGGATCAGGGCCTGTGCGCCCGCCAGATCCCCCGCCCGGTGCAGCATGGCGATGCTGGGCTGAATCACCATGTTCAGGGCTTCCTGCACCATGAGCACGAAAGTGGAAAGCTGGAATCCGATGCGGAAAAAGCCGGTCTCCGCCGGGGAACTGAGGAACCCCACCATCACCCCGTCGGCGTGCAGATTGACCGCATTGGCCCCGGCGGTGAGCGCAAATGGCAACAGGGCCAGCGACCAGTCCCGTGCCTGCATGGGCGCGCGCGGGGGCAGCGGACGGGGCAGGCGGCGGCGCATCAGGACAAAGGCCAGTATCAGGCCCGCCAGCGCGCCGCCGAAGCGGGCCATCAACGCCTCTTCCGGGCTGTCCATCAGGGTGGGGGCCAACAGCACCACGACCAGCGCCAGCCCCACCACTGCCACGGGCCGTATGCCCATGGTCGGCACCAGCCCCAGCGCGGGCCGCCCCAGCGCGCGAATGGCCGCCGCCCGGCCATTGCCCAGCACGATGATGAAAATGGTGGCCAGCACCAGCGCCAGCGCCAAAGGCGTGATGCGGTCCTGAAAAGCGGTGCTGAGGGTGTGGGCGGTGAACAGCAGCGTCGCCCAGAGCCCCACGGACACCACCGCCAGCAGAACGGCAAAGCGCATCAGGGCGCGGATCAGGCCCCAGTCGCCGGACAGTCGCCACTGGGCCACATTGCGCACCACCAGCACGGGCACGGCCAGTTGGGCAAAGAACAGGCCGAACTGGATCAGCCCCGCGGCAAAGGCATAACGGCCATAATCCGTAACGCCCAGAAGGCGGGAAAACAGAATGGTGGACAGGGTGATGAATACCACGCTCACCAGCCTGAGCGCCACCGCCGGGGCGCCGCTTTTCAGCAGGTCCGGCAAATCCGGTGGCGGGGCGCCGCCGCTGGCCGGGCCCGGATCGCCGTGATGGGAAGGCCGCTCAGCCACGGCGCGGCCTCAGGAAGAAATCGCGGCGGCGCAGGCGATAGAACAGCAGCCCCACCCCGGTGATCACGAACAGTACCGCCGTCGCGGCAAACAGCATCAGGAGCGGATTGTTGATATTTTCGCGCTGGTCGTAATCCATGATGTGCAGCATCCAGACAAAATCGAACAGGCGCCACAGATCACTGCGCCGGGCCGTGACCCTGGCGCTGTCCTTCGACACATAGACCACCAGCCCTTCCGGGTCGTCGAACACCACCTGATAGGCGGGCATGGGGCCGCGATAGGTGACCGGGTTATGATCCAGCGCCCGCACCGCCCTGACCGGCGGGGCATCCTTCACATGCTGCCGGGCAAGCGTGGCGGCCTCATCCGCGCCGAGGGGGCCGCGGGGGGTGCCATTGGTGCCATCCAGCAGGCGCGGGCCATCGGGGGTTTCCGCCACCAGCAGAGCGGCATCGCCGAGCCGCGCCAGCCGAAGCCCGCGCACGTCCAGCGGCCCGGCGACGGCGAGCAGATCGGCCATCCGCGCGGCGGGCAGGCTTGCGGGCGGCAGGGCGGCCAGACGATGCTCGCTGCGCACGGTTTCAAGCTGAAGCCAACTCATCACCGCGCCGGACAGGGTCCAGAACAGGAACTGCACCGCCAGCAACAGCCCGCCCCATTTGTGCAACCGGCTGAACCACTTGTGCATCGTCGCCTCTCCATCTCGGTTGTTCGGGCCCCGGCATCGCGCCGAAGAACGCCGCCCGCTTGTACGCCGTCGGCTCCGCCCTTGGCAAGCCGCCCGCGGGCGCATAGGCTGACCGGCGTGCCGAGTGTATCGGCGCACTTTCGGATTGGGGGGACCATGTCAAAGCCGCTGCACTTCTATGCCACGCCCTTTTCGCTGTATTCCGGCAAGGTGCGCAGTTATCTGCGCAAGGCCGGGATCGCCTTTGAGGAGCGCCTGCCAAGCCACAGCGATCACATGACCCATGTGGTGCCCAGGGTGGGCCGGGTGGTGCTGCCCACCGTTACCATGGCGGATGGCACGGTTCATCAGGACACCACGGAAATCATCGACGCGCTGGAACCGCAAAGCCGCGCGCCCGGCGTTTACCCGGACAGCCCCCGCCAGCGTATTACGGCGCTGATCCTGGAACTGTTCGGGGATGAAGGGCTGCTGCGCCCGGCCATGCACTATCGCTGGCATTACCGGGAAGCGCACGATCATTATCTGTCGCTGGAATTTGCCCGCGCCATGAACCCGAAAGCCGACGGGGTGGAGGCGGACAACATGGCCGAACCCATGAAGGCGCAGTTTTCCGGCTATCTGCCCATGCTGGGCGTGACCGCGCAAACCACCGACCTGATCGAGGACACCTATCTGGACCTGCTGGCGGATCTGGACCGGCATTTCCGCGACCAGCCCTATCTGCTGGGCTTTCGGCCCTGCATTGCCGACTATGGCATGATCGCGCCGCTTTATGCCCATCTGGGCCGCGATCCGGTGCCCGCGAAGCTGATGAAGGAAAAGGCGCTCCGGGTCTGGCGCTGGGTGGAGCGGATGCAGACAGCGGGCGCCGACATGCCCGAATTCGCGGGCGCCGAGCCGGTTCTTTTGCCCGACGATGTCATTCCCCACACGCTGAAGGCCGTGCTCAGGCTGGTGGCCACCGATTACCTGCCGGAATTGCGGGCGCTTTCCGCCTTCATGGATAACTGGCTGGACCGGCACGGCAATGAGGTGCGCGAAGGCGCGCCGGTGATCACGGAAAAAGGGCAGCGCACGCTGGGCACCATGGAAATCGACCTGCGCGGCACACCGGTGACGGTGGCGGCGCGGCACTTTTCCCTGTGGATGCTGCAACGGGTGCAGGATGCCTATGACGGGCTGGACGCGGCGGGCCGGGCCTCGGTGGATGCACTGCTGGCCGAAACCCGCCTTCAAGAAATCGTGACCCTGCGCCCCGCTCGCAGGATCGAACGGAAAGACTATGTGGAAGTGTGGGGCGCGCAGCGCTCATGACGGATCGCACAGCACCCCATTGCGCGCCCGCGCGCTGAAACCAACAGGAGCCGAGCCATGATCGAACTGTATACCGCCGCCACGCCCAATGGCTGGAAAGCCTCCGTCGCGCTGGAGGAAATGGGCCTGCCCTATGAAACGCACAAGATCGACCTGATGGCCGGCGAGCAGAAAAAGCCGGACTTTCTGGCCCTCAATCCCAATGGCCGCATCCCCGTGATCCGGGACCGGGACAATGCGGACCTTGTAGTGTTCGAATCCGGCGCCATCCTGCTTTATCTGGCGGAAAAGACGGGCCGGTTCCTGCCCACGGACACGAAAGGCCGCTATGACGTGATCCAGTGGCTGATGTTCCAGATGGGCGGTGTCGGGCCAATGATGGGTCAGGCCAATGTGTTCTATCGCTATATGGAGGAAAAAATCCCCACCGCCATCAATCGCTACCAGTCGGAAAGTCGCCGCCTGATGGAAGTGCTGGACGGTGCCTTGAAAGAGCGGGAATTTCTCGCCGGGGACTATTCCATCGCGGACATGGCCAACTGGTGCTGGGTTCGCACGCATAAATGGTCCGGCGTGGAGACGGACGGGCTGGACAATCTGCAACGCTGGCTGGATGCGATCGAGGCCCGCCCCGCCGCGCAGCGGGGCATCAAGGTGCCCGAGGACATCAATGAAACCAAGCTGAAAGAAGGCAAGGACGCAGACGACTTCGCCAAAAATGTGCGCAGCATGGTGCAGACCTGAGCCCCGGCCTGCCCCCTGCCCCGGCCTGAGCCATGGCTCATCCAGACCCGAAATGGAGGGCATGATCGCTAAAATCTTACGAATTCTTTTACCCCATCGCCGGGTAGTGTTAATCTTTGCGTGCATTACCCGGCTGGAAAATGCTTCCCGGCCAGGTTGACGTGAAACGCATGACGGCCCGTGACCGCAAGGGACGGCATTGCCCATGCGGCCAGATGATGGCCGCATCCGGGCAGGCAATACGTCATCTCAGGCCAACGGGCTGTTGGGAGGATAATGCGACGACGATGGCACATATGGGCCATGGGGCTGATGACAGCCCTGGCCGTTCCGGTATCCGCGAAGGCGGATGAAGAGCCGCCCGTGCGGCTGGTCACCGGGGACCGCTATCCCCCGTTCGCCGGGCGGACCCTGCCGGAGGGCGGACTTGCCACCCTGCTGGTGCGCCGTGTGTTCGATAAGATGGACCGAGAGGTGAAGATCACCTTCAAACCCTGGAACCGGGGCCTGAAGGGTACATTGCAGAATCGGTATGACGGCGCCTTTCCCTTTATCCGCTCAAAGGATCGGGAGCGGAAATTTCTCTTCTCCGACCCCGTGGTGGAAGCGGTGCAACGCCCGCTGGTGCGCAGCGGCACGGGCTTCAAGGCGCAAACCCTGAAGGATCTGGAAAGCCACAGCTTCTGCCTGCCGGTAAGCTATGCCCCCCCGCCCGCCATAGATGCTCTGGTCAGGCGCCGGGCCATGGGCCACATCAGTGCCAACACGATGACCGACTGCCTGCGCCTGCTGGACAGGGGGCGCGTGGCCTTCATACCGCTGAGCGAACGGGAAGGCCGGGCCATGCTGCGCCGGAATGCGAACGCCAGCACGGCTCGCGTGCAATTTCTCGACATGGTGATCGCCTCGGTGCCTCACCATGTGCTGTTTGCCCGCGACAATCCCCGAACCATGAAGCTCAAGAGCCGCTTCGACAGCATTCTGAGGGCCATGCATTTCGATGGCAGTCTTGCCCGGCTGAAAAAGCGGTATATGGCACGGCTTCAAAAGGCGGATGAAGAACGCCGCGAGTCTCGCGGGCGCTGACCCCGCATCCCTTTTCTGGCAACGGGCGCCGGTCAGGGCTGATCCATGCGGCGCCGGCTGCTGATCAGCCCCTCCGTGGGGCGGCCAAAATAAAATCCCTGCCCGAACGTGACCCCCATGTCCCGAAGCAATTCCGCGTGCTCGCGGGTCTCCACCCATTCGCCCACGGTCTCCACCCCCAGTTCCTTGCACAGCGTGACCATGGATTTCAGAAAAGCCCTGTCGCGCGGGCTGGTCAGGGCGTTACGGATATAGGCGCCGTCAATCTTCAGCGCATCCACCTGAATTTCCCTGAGATACTGGAAACCGGCCGCCCCGGCGCCGAAATCATCCAGATACACCCTGAAACCATGGGCGCGAATCATGTCCACCGCCCTGGCAAGGCGCGGCACATCCGTGATGCGGGCGCTTTCCGTCACTTCAAAGGACAGCCCGTCAGCCAGATGCCTGTGGGCTTTCAGGCGATCTTCCAGCGCGGCACAGAAAGCATCATTGGCCAGCGACCGGCCCGACAGGTTCGCCGCCAGCGCGGGGGCGCCCGCCCCGCCCGATTTGCGCAACTGGGCGTACTTCTCCAGCGCCCTGTCCGTCACCGCCAGGTCGAAGGCATCCACAAGCCCCACCTCCTCGGCGAAGCAGATCATCTGGAAGGGACTCATGGACTCCTCGGTGGAAGCAAAGCGGGACAGCACCTCGAAATGATGGGTGTGGCCATTGGAAAAAGCCACAACGGGCTGATAGACCAGCGTGAAGTTACCATCATCCAGAATGTCCCGGAATGCTCGCACGCGGCGGGCGTTTTCCGTGATCAGATCGGGGCCGCTGCGAAAATCCTCAAGAGTCATGCCCCCGGTGCCCGCGGCAAACTGTTGCAGCGAAAAGATCAGGGCGCGCACACTGTCTTCCTCGTTCAGATGGGCGGCACCCGCATCGATGGAAGCGGCATCCAGCGCCACGCCGGTGGCCTGCCCCACCCTGTCCGCGATGGTCTCCGCGCTGCCATTGTCTTCATGCACCAGGGCAAAGCGCCCCTCACCCAGATGGGCGGCCTGATTGCCGCCAAGGGAAAAGGTTCTGAGATAGGATTCGATCGCCGACTGCTCGGACTCGCTCAGTCCGTCCGTTCCCATGGCCGCAAGGACACTGACCAGCAGGTCTTCATCGCCGCTGGTGTCGAACAGCTCCTCCAGCCCGGCATAAAACTGCTCCCGCCGCTCTGTGTCGGACAGGGCCTCGGGCGTGCGATCCAGGGTCATGCCGAGCCGGGCGGGCCGGGACAGAACCGCATAGATTCGCTTCGACGGCGACGGCAGGCGGGAGAGGAACAGCACCGCCGGTTCCCTGAGGCCACCGGGGTGCGCGGCGATGCGAAAGGGGCCAAGGCGGCGGGCCGGGGTCAGCATATCCGCCGCCGCGCGCAGGCGGTCAGCGGCATCAACGGGGATCAATGACAGAAAAGGCTGCCCTGCCAGCGCTTTCGCGGTCTCGCCGAAAAAGCCGGTGGCCGCCCCGTCCAGACTGGAAATGGTGAAATCCGGTTCCAGTTCCAGCAAAAGATCGCCAACGCAGAACGCATAACCCAGAAATCTTTCGGGCACTCGTGGCATATAGCCCCTCCCCCATTAACCAAACAGTCTTTCACAAAAAACCGCCGAATGGTAGGGCGCTTGTGGGGGCCGGAAATCACCGCCCCGCACCGGCAACCAAGAAGCGTTAGCGAATATTTCTGACCAAACGGTCAAGATTGGCCTTGACCAAACCTTGAAACTGACAAAAACTTGTCCGACAACACCCATGAAGGTCGGGACAACAGGGCAGGCAAGGACGGATCATGTCGCAGCGTTATCACTCTTCCTCCACCGGGTGCGGCATGACGGATGCCGATATTCGGGCCAATTTCCAGGATCTGCATCCGCCGCTGGACCGGATGCAGGCGGCTGTGGAAGCGGATCGCTGCCTGTTCTGTTTCGATGCCCCCTGCATCACCGCCTGCCCCACGGCCATCGACATCCCCAAATTCATCCACCAGATCAGCACCGGCAATCTGGAAGGGTCCGCCCAGACCATTCTGGAAGCCAACATCATGGGCGGCACCTGCGCCCGCGTCTGCCCCACCGAAGAACTGTGCGAACAGGCCTGCGTGCGCAATACCAGCGAGGATCAGCCGGTGAAGATCGGCCACCTTCAGCGCCACGCGGTGGACCATCTGATCGACCGGGTTCTGGACGGCGCCGCCCCCAACCCCTTTGTGCGCGGCGAACCCACCGGGAAAACCGTGGCCATTGTGGGCGCGGGCCCGGCGGGTCTGTCGGCGGCGCACCGACTGGCCATGGCGGGCCATGACGTGATCGTTCATGATGCGCGCCCCAAGGCGGGCGGGCTGAACGAATACGGCCTGGCCGCCTACAAGATGGTGGACGATTTCGCGCAAAGGGAAATCGCTTTTCTGATGGATGTGGGGGGCATCACCTTCCGCTTTGACAGCGCCCTGGGCCGGAACATCACGCTGGACACGCTGGCCGCGGACCATGACGCCGTGTTCATAGGCATCGGGCTGGGTGACACCAACCATGCCGCCATTCCGGGCCGGGACCTGCCCGGCGTGCAGGATGCCATCGCCTTCATTGAAGCGCTGCGCCGCGCCGACGATCCCGCCGCCATGCGCATGGAAGGCGACGTGGTGGTGATCGGCGGCGGCAATACCGCCATCGACGCCGCCGTGCAGGCCCGCCGCCTAGGGGCCGACAGCGTCACGCTGGCCTATCGCCGCGGGGAAGGCCACATGCCCGCCACCGACTGGGAGGTGGACCTGGCCCGCACCAATGATGTGGCCATCCGCCTGTGGTCCCGCCCCACCGAATTTCGTGGCACGGACAGCGTGGAGAGCGTCACGCTGGAGCGCACGGAACTGAAGGATGGCAAGCTGACCGGCTCCGGGCGCACCTACAGCCTGCCCGCGGATCATGTTATGCTCGCCATCGGGCAGACCCTGGCGGATACCGGGCTTGACGGCCTGACGCTGGCGGCTGGCAAGATCACCGTGGACGAGCACTTTCAAACCAGCCGCCCCGGCGTTTATGCGGGCGGCGACTGTATCGACCGGGGGGTGGACCTGACCGTTCAGGCGGTGGAGGACGGCAAACAGGCCGCCGCCGCCATCCATGCCCGGCTGACCGGCACGGCATGAGCCGCGCGCCGGGGCAAGACCGCCGAGCCTAAGGAGGGCCGAGCCATGAGCCTGCTGAACCTGCGCGCCAGACCCGATCTGCGCTGCACCATCGCCGGGATTGACAGCCCCAACCCGTTCTGGCTGGCATCCGCCCCGCCCACGGACAAGAAATACAATTGCGTGCGCGCCTTTGAAGCGGGCTGGGGCGGCGTTGTGTGGAAAACGCTGGGCATCGACCCGCCGGTGGTGAATGTGTCCAGCCGCTATGGCATCCACAAGAATGACGGTGGCCATATTGTCGGCTTCAACAATATCGAGCTGATTTCCGACCGCCCGCTTGAGGTGAACCTTCGGGAGATCGAGGAAACCCGCGCCGAATGGCCGGATCGGGTGATCATCGGCTCCATGATGGCACCGATCGACGAGCAGGCGTGGAAAGAACTGGCGGTGAAGATCGCCAATGCGGGCGTGCACGGGATCGAACTGAACCTGGGCTGCCCCCATGGCATGTGCGAACGGGGCATGGGCTCCGCCGTGGGGCAGGTGCCCGAATTCGTGGAAAAAACCACGCGCTGGGTACGGGAAGCCACCGGCCTGCCCGTGTTCACCAAGCTCACCCCCAATATCACCGACATTCTGGAGCCGGCGGAAGCCGCCAAAAAAGGCGGTGCGAACGCGGTATCGCTGATCAACACGGTCAATTCCATCGTCTCGGTGGACCTGGACCGCATGGCCCCCACCCCCGTGGTGGACGGCAAGGGCACCCATGGCGGCTATTGCGGCAGCGCGGTCAAGCCCATCGCCTTGAACATGGTAGGGGAAATCGCCCGCACGCTGGGCTATCGGGACATGGAAATCTCCGCCATTGGCGGCATCGAAACCTGGCGGGACGCCGCCGAGTTCATCGCGCTGGGCGCCAGCGGGCTTCAGGTGTGCACCGCTGCCATGCTCTATGGTTTCCGCATCGTGGAGGACATGAACGAAGGTCTCCAGACCTTCATGGAAGACAAGGGCTATGACAGCCTGCACGCCTTCCGGGGCATGGCCGTTCCCAATGTGGTGGACTGGAACGAGCTGAACATGAACTTCGACACCAAGGCGAAGATCGACCCGGATAGCTGCATCGAATGTGGCCGCTGCTATATCGCCTGCGAGGATACCAGCCACCAGTCCATCGCCATGAAGGACAAGCCCGGCGGCGGCAAGCTGTTCGAGGTGATCGAGGAAGAGTGCGTGGGCTGCAATCTCTGCTACCATGTGTGCCCGGTGCCGGACTGCATCACCATGGAACCGGTGGAGACGACCGAACCCTATCTCACCTGGCCGGATCATCCGCTCAATCCCATGGGTAAAAAGACAGAAGCCGCCGAGTAAAGCGACGTGGCAGGAAAGGGCACCGACATGAGCGACCAAGCACACCATATCCCGAACGATCTGGACGCCTACTGGATGCCCTTCACCGCCAACCGGCAGTTCAAGGACAAGCCGCGCATGGTGGTGGGCGCGGACGGCATGTATTACAAGCTGGCCGATGGCCGCGACCTGATGGACGGCATCGCCGGCCTGTGGTGCTGCAATGCGGGCCACAATCGCCCGCGTATCACCCGCGCCATCCGCGATCAGGCGGGGCTGCTGGATTATTCCCCCGCCTTCCAGATGGGCCATGCCAAGGCATTTGAACTGGCCGCCCGGCTGGCGCGCATGATGCCGGGGGATCTGAACCATATCTTCTTCACCAATTCCGGCTCGGAAAGCGTGGAAACGGCGCTGAAAATGGCGCTGGCCTATCACCGCCTGAACGGCGAGGGGCACCGCACCCGCCTGATTGGCCGGGCCAAGGGCTATCACGGGGTCAATTTCGGCGGCATGAGCGTGGGCGGCATGACCGCCAACCGCAAGATGTTCGGCAGCCTGGTGGCCGGTGTGGACCATCTGCCCCACACCCACGGGATAGAGGCCAATCTGTTCACGCGCGGCCAGCCGGAACACGGCGCCTGGCTGGCGGATGACCTGGAAGAGCTGTGCGCCCTGCACGACCCCAGCACCATCGCCGCCGTGATCGTGGAACCGCTGGCCGGGTCCGCCGGTGTCATATTACCGCCCAAGGGCTATCTGGAGCGCCTGCGGGAGATATGTGACAAGCACGGCATATTGCTGATTTTCGATGAAGTGATAACGGCTTATGGCCGTCTTGGTCAGCCCTTTGCCACCAGCTATTTCGGTGTTCAGCCGGATATCGTCACCACCGCCAAGGCGCTGGCCAATGGCGTTATCCCGGCGGGGGCGGTGTTTGTGCGCGACCATATCCATGATGCCTTCATGACCGGGCCGGACCATGTGCCGGAATTTTTCCACGGCTATACCTTTTCCGGCAATCCCATGGCCTGCGCGGCGGCGCTCGCCACGCTGGACACCTATGAGGAAGAAGGGCTGCTCACCCGCGGCACGGACCTGTGGGACTATTGGGAGGACGCGGTGCACTCCTTGGCGGACTGCCCCCATGTGATCGACCTGCGCAATATGGGCCTGATCGCCGGGATCGAAATGCGCCCCGGCCCAAGAGGCCCCGGCACGCGGGCGTTCGATGCCTTTCTGGCCGCCTATGAAAAGGGCCTGCTGATACGGACCACCGGCGACACCATCGCGCTGTCGCCCCCTCTCATCATCGAAAAGCATCATATCGACTTCGCCTTCGACACGGTGCGCGCAGTCCTCAAGGAAATCGAGTAGAAGCCCATGACCCTGATCCGCCACATCATCGCCGGCACGCCCACAAGCGGAACCGGCATCGGCACCACGCCGGTCTTCAACCCCGCCACGGGCGAACAGAGCGCCGAAGCGGTCACAGGCGGCACCGAGGATGTGAACGCCGCCGTCGCCGCCGCTGCCGAAGCCTTCCCCGCCTGGGCCGACACCCCCGCCGCCCGGCGCGCGCGGATCATGTTCAATCTGCGCGGCGTGCTGGACCGCCGCCGGGACGAGGTGGCCCGCACCATTTCCGCCGAACATGGCAAGACCCACGACGACGCGCTGGGCGAAGTGGCCCGCGCCATGGAGGTGGTGGAATATGCCTGCGGCATCGCCGAGCATCTCAAGGGCGATTTCAGCCGTGATGTGGCCCCCGGCATCGACAGCGCCGCCGAGCGCCAGCCGCTGGGCGTGGTGGCCGGGATCACGCCGTTCAACTTCCCCGCCATGGTGCCGCTGTGGATGATCCCCATGGCGCTGGCGGCGGGCAATACATTCGTTCTCAAACCCAGCGAGCGGGACCCCTCCTCCGCCAATCTGATCCATGACATGTTCGCCGAGGCCGGGCTGCCGGACGGCGTTCTGAACGTGGTCCATGGCGGGCCGGATGCGGTGAACGCGCTGCTGGATCATCCGGTGGTGCAGGCGGTGAGCTTTGTGGGCTCCACCCCCATTGCGCAGCACATCTACAGCCGCGCCACGGCGGCGGGCAAGCGGGTGCAGGCGCTGGGCGGCGCCAAGAACCATATGGTGGTGATGCCCGATGCGGATATGGACCAGGCCGCCGATGCCCTGATGGGCGCGGGGTACGGCTCCGCCGGGGAGCGCTGCATGGCGGTGTCCGTGGCCGTGCCGGTGGGGGAGGAAACCGCCGACAGGCTGGTGGCGGCCCTGAAGCCCCGCGTGGCGGCGCTGAAGATCGGCCCCAGCACGGATGAGCGCGCCGAAATGGGGCCGCTGATCACGGCGGAAGCGAAAGAGCGCGTCGAGGGCTTCGTGGCCCGCGCCGTCGCCGAGGGCGCCGAAGCGGTGGTGGATGGCCGCGGCTTCACGCCGCCGCAGGGCTATGAAGGCGGGTTCTGGACCGGCGGCAGCCTGCTGGACCGCGTGACCCCGGAAATGGAAGTGTATCGCCAGGAGGTGTTCGGCCCCGTTCTGTCCGTGGTGCGGGCCGGGGATTTCGACCAGGCGCTGGACCTGACCAACACCCATGAATATGGCAACGGCGCCGCGCTGTTCACCCGCGACGGGGATGCGGCGCGCACCTTCGCCAAGCGGGTGCAGGCGGGCATGGTGGGCATCAATGTGCCCATTCCCGTGCCCGTGGGCTTTCACAGTTTCGGCGGCTGGAAGCGATCCAGCTTCGGCGGCCATGGCATGTACGGGCCGGAAGCGGTCCATTTCTACACCAGGCTGAAAACAGTCACCAGCCGCTGGCCCACCGGCATCCGGGCGGGCGCGGAATTCACCTTTCCCAGCATGGGATAACCCCATCCGATCAAGGAGTGAGAGAGCATGACCAAGCTGCGCGGCGGGCTGATCCAGATGGCCCTGAAATCCAGCACCGACAACGACCCGGAGACCATTCGCAAGGCCATGATTGATGCCCATATTCCCCTGATCGAGGAAGCGGGGAAAAAGGGCGTTCAGGTGCTTTGCTTCCAGGAAGTGTTCACCCAGCCCTATTTCTGCCCCAGCCAGGACACCAAATGGTATGCGGCGGCGGAAAAAATCCCGGACGGTCCCACCACGAAACTGATGCAGGACTATGCGAAAAAGTTCGGCATGGTGATCGTGGTGCCGATCTATGAGGAAAGCGAGGTTACCGGCATTTATTACAACACCGCCGCGGTGATCGACGCGGACGGGCGCTATCTTGGCAAATACCGCAAGACCCACATTCCCCAGGTAAAGGGCTTCTGGGAAAAGTTCTTCTTCAAGCCCGGCGCCAGCGACTGGCCCGTTTTCCAGACCCAGTTCTGCAAGCTGGGCGTCTATATCTGCTATGACCGCCACTTCCCCGAAGGCTGGCGGGCGCTGGCCCTGAACGGCGCGGAATATATCGTCAATCCCAGCGCCACCGTGGCGGGGCTGAGCGAATATCTGTGGAAACTGGAACAGCCCGCCTCCGCCGCCGCCAATGGCTGCTATATCGGCGCCATCAACCGGGTGGGCACGGAAGCGCCCTGGGACATCGGCGAATTTTACGGACAGAGCTATTTCGTCAACCCGCGCGGCCAGATAGAGGCGGAGGCCAGCCGCACGGAGGATGAACTGCTGATCCACGACATGGACATGGACATGGTGCGGGAGGTGCGCAATCTGTGGCAATTCTTCCGGGACCGCAGGCCGGAAACCTATGGGCCTTTGACGCGGCAGGAATGACGGGTCACACTCGCCGGGCCGAACGATCGATCCGGCACCAGTGTTCAAGGGAAAGGGGCAGCCCATGAGTGAAACGCAGAGCACCGCGGCACCGGCCACGGGCACCACGCAGAGCCGGCAGCGGCCCGAAGGACTGGACGCGGACCTGTGGAACCCCGATCTGGCGCCGGTGGACGCATCGGAAAAGACCTGGGACTGGCGCGCCTATGCGGCCCTTTGGGTGGCCATGGTGGCCTGCGTGCCCACCTATCTGCTGGCGGCGGGCCTTGTGGGCGCGGGCATGGCCTGGTGGCAGGCGGTCATCACCGTGTTCTTAGGTAATGTGATCGTGCTTATCCCCATGGTTTTGGTGGGCCATGGCGGCGCCAAGCACGGCCTGCCCTTTCCGGTGCTGCTGCGGTCGGCCTTCGGCACCACGGGGGCGAAAATTCCGGCGGTGGCGCGGGGGCTGGTGGCCTGCGGCTGGTTCGGCATCAATACCTGGCTGGGCGGCAGCGCCATCTATCAGATTCTCAACAAGCTGACGGACGGCGCCTTTATCGGCGCGCCGCTGCCCGTGATCGATATCGACACGGCGCAGACGCTCAGCTTTCTGGGCTTCTGGGCCATGCACATCTATTTCATCCGCAATGGCACGGACAGCATTCGCTGGCTGGAAACCCTGGCCGCGCCCTTCCTGTTGCTGATGGGGGTCGCGCTGCTGGGCTGGGCCTATGTGAAGGCGGGCGGCTTCGGGGAAATGCTGTCCGCCCCCAGCCAGTTCGTGCCGGGCGGCGAGAAAGAGGGCCTGTTCTGGCCCACCTTTTTCGTCGGGCTGACGGGCATGGTGGGCTTCTGGGCCACCATGTCGCTGAACATCCCCGATTTCACCCGCTTCGCCCGCGACCAGAAAAGCCAGATCATCGGTCAGGCCGTGGGCCTGCCCATTCCCATGGCGCTGTACACCTTCATCGCCGTGGCCGTTACCTCGGCCACCGTTACCATTTACGGCGAGCGCATCTGGAACCCGGTGGAACTGGCCGCCCGCATGGAGGGCGTGACCGTCATCATCGCGCTGGTGGCGCTGGTGATCGCCTCGCTCACCACCAATCTGGCGGCCAATGTGGTGGCACCGGCCTATGGCTTTTCCAACCTGGCGCCGGAAAAGATCAGCTTCCGCACCGGCGGCTATATCACCGCCTTTATCGGCATCGCCATATTCCCGTGGAAGCTGATGGAATCGGCGGGCGCCTATATCACCACCTGGCTGGTGGGCTATTCCGCGCTTCTTGGGCCAATCGCGGGCATCCTGATCGCGGACTATTTCCTGGCCCGCAAGACGGATTTGGACGTGCCGGACCTTTTCCGGCATTCTGGCCGCTATGGCAGCGGCGGCGGCTGGCACGCGCCGGGCATCATCGCGCTGGTGGTGGCCGTACTGCCCAACCTGCCCGGCTTTCTGGCGCAGGTTCAGCTACTCGGTGACGTGCCGGATGCGTTCGACGCCATCTATCGCTATGCCTGGTTCGTGGGCTTTTTCCTTGCCATCGCCATTTACATGCTGCTGTGGCACCGCGACCGGCTGAAACACGCTTGACCTTCAGGAGAGATACCATGGCCATGATCATCAAGGGCGGAACGGTTGTGAACGCGGACCAGCGTTTCAAGGCCGACGTACTGGTGGAAGGCGGCAAGATCACCGCGGTGGGCGAAAAGCTGGATGCCCCGTCCGACGCGCGCGTGGTGGATGCGGCGGGCGCCTATGTGATGCCCGGCGGGATCGACCCGCACACCCATATGCAGCTTCCCTTCATGGGCACGGTGGCGAGCGAGGACTTCTTCACCGGCACCCGCGCGGCGCTGGCGGGCGGCACCACCATGATCATCGATTTCGTGATACCCGCGCCGCAGCAGCCGCTGATGGAAGCCTATCGCCAATGGCGGGAATGGTCCGAAAAGGCGTGCGCGGACTACAGCTTCCATGTGGCCGTCACCTGGTGGGACGACAGCGTTCACAAGGATATGGAAACCCTCGCCACACAGGAGGGGGTGAACAGTTTCAAGCACTTCATGGCCTACAAGAACGCCATCATGGCGGAGGACGAGGTGCTGTTCAACAGCTTCAGCCGGGCGCTGGAACTGGGCGCCATCCCCACCGTGCACGCGGAAAACGGGGAGCTGGTCTGGCAGCTTCAGCAGAAATTCCTGAAAGCCGGGCTGACCGGGCCGGAAATGCACCCGCTGTCCCGCCCCCCGGCGGCGGAAGGCGAAGCGGCCAACCGCGCCATCCGCCTGGCGGAGGTGATCGGCGTGCCGCTCTATCTGGTGCATGTGTCGGCGAAAGACAGCCTGAACGAGATCATCCGCGCCCGCGGCGAAGGCCAGCGCGTGTTCGGCGAAGTGCTGGCAGGCCATCTGATGATCGACGAAAGCGTCTATCGCCATGAGGACTTCGAAGTGGCTGCCGCCCATGTGATGTCCCCGCCCTTCCGGGAGAGCTCCCATCAGGATGCTCTGTGGAAGGGGCTGCAATCGGGCAATCTGCAAACCACGGCCACCGACCATTGCTGTTTCTGCGCCGACCAGAAAGCCATGGGCGAGGATGACTTTTCCAAAATCCCCAACGGCACCGGCGGCGTGGAAGACCGGTTGGCCGTACTGTGGACGGCGGGCGTGAACACCGGCAGGCTGACGCCGGAAGAGTTCGTGGCCGTCACATCCAGCAATACGGCGCAGATTTTCAACATCTATCCGCGCAAGGGCCATATCGGCGTGGGCGCCGATGCGGATATCGTGGTCTGGGACCCGAAAGCCACCAAGACCATCAGCCGGGACAGCCACCACCAGAATGTGGATTACAACATCTTCGAGGGCATGGAGGTAACCGGCCTGCCCGCGCACACCATCTCGAACGGCAAGCTGAAATATTCGGCTGGCGTGCTGGATGTGGAAGAAGGCGAAGGCAACTATGTCAAGCGCCCCACCTTTCAGCCGGTGTTCGAGGCACTGGGTAAGGTGGCCGCCGCCAACAAGGTGGCGCCGGTCAAGCGCGGCTGAAAAACACCCGGCGCTGAGAAACCCGGCCCGGCGGGCTGCCGCCGGGCCTTATTCAGCCCGGTCCAGACGGCGCAGAATGCGGTTGGTCTCGAAATGGCTGACCATGAAACCGCGCAGAAACACCATGAACTGCACCAGCACAATGGTCGCCACGCCCCACTGGATGGTGGCGGTGATCTGATGGCTGTGCAGCATGGCCACGGCACAATAGACAGCGCCCGCGAAAAACAGAATCTGGGCGACGAAGGCCACCTTCATGATCCAGCCGAGCGGCCCGCGAAACAGGGCACCCACCTGGGCGATATAACCGGGTTCCCCGGCCTCGGTTGCGGCGGGGTCGGATGCGCTTGTGTTGAGGGTCATCGCACTCTCCCATTGACGATTGCGGACAAGCCCGCGCTGCATCGGACAAGCCGGGGCAAATCTGTCGCACCCAGCATTCCGGCCTGAAACCTTAACCACATCTTAATAAGTTGCCCATTACAAATGGGAACAGGCTTGTGGATAATCACAGGTGCGCGCACCCTTGTGCGCACTTTTCGGGGCGCCCGTCTTATGCCCCCGCTTCAAGGGATACCCCCGGAAGACAGAATGATCAGGCACATACACTCCCTCAGTCCGGTTCGCAAACGCCTGAATTCCCTGCTCGCGCTGGTGTTGTTGTCGGGGTTGATCAGCATTCTGGGCGCCACCGAAATTTCCAAGGGCGCGCACCTCTTGAGCCTGAACTATCAACACATCGCGGAAGAACGTCAGCTTTCCAATCTGGTGGAGGATCTGGAACCCGGCGACCTGCGGGCCAATATTGCCCGATTGCAGCAGAAAATCCGGGATGTGCAGAAATTCTCCCAGGCGTGCCTGGATGCCCTGAATTTGATGGACCGGGCCATATTGAAAGGTCTGGGAAACGGGCGGATCATCACCCTGTGCGAGGATGACGTGGCCCTGGCCGACCGGATGCTGGAAACCATAGAGGGCTGGTCCACCCATCCGCTGGACCCGGCGGGCCTTCTCACCGCCATGATGCAGGGCACACGGGAATTCCGGGAAAACTCGGATGCCTTTCAGCCGCTGGTGGTCAGCAGTGAGCGCATCATTTACTGGAGCGTGCTGGCCCTGCTGCTGTTCAAGGCGCTATTGATCCCCGCCATCGGGCTGAAGATCACCCAACAGGTAAACCGGGATTATGGCCGACTTGAAATGGCCGAGGAAACCGTGCGCCAAAGCCGGGACGAGGCCGTGCGCGCCTCCCGCCTGCGGGACGAATTCGTCGCCAACCTGTCTCACGAGCTGCGCACCCCGCTGAACCCGATCATCGGCATGTCGGAAGCCCTGGCCGATGGGCTGGTGAAGGATACGCCGGAAAGTCGCCGCGAATATCTGATGGACATCAACCAGTCCGCCCGACACCTGCTGGAATTGCTGAACCGCACCTTTGACTGGGAAAAGCTCAAACGCGGCCAGTTCACCGTGGTGCTGGAACCCCATGATCTGGACCGCCTGATCCGCTCCACCCTGGCCGAGCGCACCAAACAGGCCGAAGACCGCCGGGTGACCCTGATTTACGACCCAGAATACGGCCAGGACCCCACCGCCCTGATCGACACCACCGCCTGCCGCCAGATTCTCAGCAACCTGCTGGGCAATGCCATCAAGTTCACCAATGCGGGCACGGAAGTGCGGGTCACCCTGACACGACAGGAAGAAACCCTGACCCTGACCATCACGGATCACGGGCCGGGCATCCCCGAAGACCAGATGACCCTGGTGGCGGATGCCTTCTATCGCCGCGAAAACCCGCATATCGCCCCGGAAACCGAAGGGCTGGGGCTGGGCCTGGCACTGGTGACCATGCTGGCCCAGGCAACCCGCGCAACCTTCGCCATGAAGAACCGCCCCGGCGGCGGGCTGCACGTCACGGTACGCTTCCCCGCCGCGTGAAATACCCTGTTGGCAAATCCCTGCCCCGCCCCGCAGGCTTTCTATTCCGCCTGCCGCGGGCTTTCTCGCGGGCTGGGCCCCTCCAGTGCCGCGCCGCGCCCGGATATCAGGCTATGGAACAATCCCCGATTCAACGAAACACGAATCGGCGTGCGACCGGCCCGGTCCAACATCAATGTGGCACCGACCTTTGCCAGAGTCTGCACTTGCTCAGGGTCCACATTGACAATCAGCACACGCTTATAACGAAGCCACTCTTTGATGGCCGGGCTCATGGAACAGCGCACGCACTCGTTTTGCCCATTCCACGGCATGGGGCGCGTGCGGCCTTCGGCCACCTCCTGCCACTGGGGCATGGGGGCACCATTCAACTGAACAGACGTCATCTGAAGGTTCTCCCGCTCCAAATGACGGATAACCATCCAGACTCGACGATCCTGACCGCTTGCAGGATCGGCAGGCATATCCACCAGGCTCACCATGCCGCCATTCAGGGCCTGCAACTGGTCACTGTGAACCATGGCCACCGAGTCCATATCCCGATCAGGTGAGGTCGCCAACCAGCCCGGCTCCCCTTTCGCTGCACATGCCGCCAGAAGCGGGGCAACCAAAAGGACATGCACTATACGAATCATCAGCTTCTCCTATTGCGAAAGAAAGAACATCCCATGGTGGTCTTCATGAAAGCCACACGCAACAAATTTTCGCTCACAAAGCCGTGCAAACAGACAAAAAAAGAGGCACCCGCCTGGGGTGCCCCCGTGATGTGAATAGCCGCTGGCGGGCGGGGTCAATACATGTGCTGACCGCCATTGATGGACAGGGTGGAACCGGTAACGAAACCGGCATCCTCCGCCGCCAGAAAGGCCACGCCGCGGGCGATCTCTTCCGCCTTGCCAAGGCGCCCCACCGGAATTTTGGCCACGATCTTCTGCAACACTTCCTCAGGCACGGCGGCCACCATGTCCGTGTCGATATAGCCGGGCGCCACGGCATTGACCGTCACCCCATAGCGCGCGCCTTCCTGCGCCAGCGCCTTGGTGAAGCCGTGAATGCCGGACTTGGCCGCCGCATAGTTCACCTGGCCATACTGCCCGGCCTGCCCGTTGATGGAGCCGATATTGATGATGCGGCCATATTTACGCTCCCGCATACCGGGGAAGGCCGCCTTGGCCATGTTGAAGCAGGAGCCGAGATTGGTGTCGATCACCGCTTCCCAGGCGTCCCGGTCCATCTTGTGCAGCGTGGCATCCCGCGTGATCCCCGCATTGTTCACCAGCACATCCACCGGGCCGAGTTCCTGTTCGATGGCGGCCATGCCATCCTGAACCGCCTGATAATCGGCCACGTCGAAACGGAAGGTCCGAATGCCGGTCTCTTTCTCGAAGGCTTCCGCCTTTTCCACATTGCCCGCATAGCAGGCGGCGACCTTCATGCCGTCCGCCTTCAAGCGCTGGGCGATCGCGGCACCGATGCCGCGGGTGCCGCCGGTGACAACTGCAACTCGTGTCATATGGGCCTCCTTGTCTTTCCCCGTCGAATCGAAACTATGCCGGGGGCGACGCCCCCGGATCAGGCTGGAAAGGCTCACACGGCCATGAGCTCAAGCGGACACGGCCTCAAGCTGATGGGGGATCACGCCGGCAAAACGGGCGCATCGGGTGCCTTCAAGCTGGCGGTACCATCACTGACCCTGAAATCCTCCCCTTCCACAAGCCTATGGGGCCCGTTTCCGGTATCCACGTCAAGGGGTTCACCCGCCACAAGCGCAATGGTCACGGATTTTTCATCAACCGTCAGACGCAGGCGCCGCCCCCGATAGGTGAGCGGCAGCGTGAAGCCGTCCCACCCTTCCGGCAGCCAGGGGGACAGGTCCAGCCGGTCGGGATGCAGCGTCACCCCGCCAAACCCCGAAGCAAAGGCCAGCCAGGCGCCACCCATGCAGGCGGTATGCACCCCGTCGCCGGTATTGCCCTTGGTGTTGGCGATATCCACCAGCGCTGTTTCGCGGAAATAGTCCATCGCCCGGTCCTTCATGCCGAGTCGCCCGGCCATGATGCTGTGTATGGGCGGCGACAGCGAACTGTCATGAACGGTGAGCGGCTCATAATAGTCATAGGTGGCGCGGATCTGATCGGCGCTCAGCCCGTCCGGCGTCATGAAGGTGGCCATCACCGCGTCCGCCTGCTTGCACACCTGATGGCGATAAATCACCAGCGGATGATAGTGCAGCAAAAGCGGATAATGGTGTTTGGGCGTCTCGTCGAACGGCCAGACCGGGCGGGACAGGAAGAAATCATCCTGCGCGATGAAGCTGCCGTCCGGGCTCATGGGCAGATACATTTTGTCCGCCGCGTCCTGCCAGAAGTCCAGCTCGCTGTCTTTCAGGTCCAGCCGCTGGGTCAGGGCCGCGTAATCCTGCGGATAATGTTCCTTCAGCCAGCGGGCGCTGGAAACGGCGAATTTCAGGTGCATCGCCGCCATGGCGTTGGTGTAATAATTGTTGTCCACAATGGCGGTGTATTCGTCCGGCCCGGTCACGCCGGGAATGCAGAAACGGTCATCGCGGGCGGGGTTGAAAAAGCCCACATCGGCCCATACCCGCGCCGTTTCCAGCACCACTTCCAGCGCCGTGTGGCGCAGGAAATCCGTGTCGCCGGTGGCCAGCACATATTGCCGGATGGCATAGGCGATATCCGCATTGATGTGATATTGTGCCGTGCCCGCCGGGAAATAGGCGGAACACTCCTCGCCGCCAATGGTGCGCCACGGAATCAGGGCGCCTTTCATGTGGCCCAGATCGCGCGCGCGGCTGCGGGCCTTTTCCAACATGGAACAGCGATAGGCCAGCAGGCTGCGGGCAATGTCGGGCCGGGCATAGGTGAAGAAGGGCAGGATATAGACTTCCTTGTCCCAGAAATAGTGCCCGTCATAGCCGTTGGACGACAGCCCCTTGGCGGCAATGCCCCGCCGACCGTCGAACCCCGCGCCCTGCAACAGGTGATATCCGGCAAAACGCAGCGCCCGTTGCATGTCCGGGTCGCCGTGCAGTTCGATATCGGCGCTTTCCCAGAAGGCGGCCAGATAGCGTTTCTGCTCCTCCGCCAGCATATCGATGCCGCCTGCCCTGACCCGATCCAGCGCCCCCCAGGCGCGGCGTTCGGTCTCGGTGGCGGCCGCGTGATTGTCGTGGGTGATGGCGATCAGCTTGTCCAGCCGGGCCGAGCCGCCCGCATCCAGCGCCGCTTCGAAGACAAAGCTGGCGGCGCCGCGGTCGCTGGCCACATCCACCGGCTCCCCTTGGCTGAACACATGATCGATGGCGGTGACCACGCCGAAGTCCGCGCCGGTGGCGCCGGTGAACATGGCCGCCGCCCGGTCCCGCACATCCGTGATATGGCTGCGATTGGCGAAATCCGCGATGGTGGTGCCCTTGCGGCTGTCCGTGGCGTCGCTCTGGGCTTCGTCCTCCAGGTCGCCATGATCCCTCAGATGGGAAACCAGCCGGATGGTGCAGGGTGTGACGGCCTCCATATCCATACGCTGGGCGATGATCGCCCGTTCGCAGAAGGATGCGAGCCTGAGGAAGCGCAGCCGCACACGGGCGCCGGACGGGGCTTCCCAGTCCAGCGTGCGGCGCAGGATGCCTTCGCGGTAATCCAGATGCCGTTCATAGGCGTGCAGCGTGCCACGGGCGATATCCAGCCGTTCCCCGTCCACCCATATTTCCACCGCCTTGCCGTCCGGCCCGGTGAAGATGCTCTGGTGGGTGCGCGCCAGCCCATAGGCGTTTTCGGGATAGACGATACCCCCCTGATCATAGATGCCGTTGAGGAAAGTCCCCTCCGCGCCGCCATCGCGGGTCAGCGAGGTGCCCTCCTCGAACGTGCCCCGCGTGCCCAGATAGCCGTTCCCCAGGGCGAACAGGGTCTCGTTCAGCAAAAGGCTTTCCCGCGTCGGGTCTGTCTCGCTCACCGACCAGACGGCGGTGTTCGGCGGCACGGTGGTATCACAAGCGGCCATGGTCCTTGTCCCTCATATCGTACAAAACACGCTGATCCCCCTGCTGCCATCGCTCCCCTCGCCCGGCAACAGGACATTTCTGTCTTATGCCGAAAGCCGGACCCAATTGCAATCGATTGCAAACGCTGTCTGCATCGGGTATGGCTTGTCGGCATCTGTTTTTTGCCGCGATCTTGCCTTGCTCTATGGCACGGGGAGCGGTGTAAGCTGTGTGTCGGTATTCAGTTCGGTTCGGGTGGCAGACACCCGGCGATCGCAGTAAGAGGGGCGCGATCACCGGTGCCACGTCCGACCTTGGGGAGGGAGACGGGTCATGCTCGATCTGGCGATCATTCTGGCCTTTGTGGTCTATGCGGTTGGCAGTGGCTTTGCCGCCAAAAAGGAAGCGTCACGCGATCTGGTCGATTATTTCCTGGCCGGGCGCACCATCACCGGCTGGCGGGCCGGCTTTTCCATGGCCGCCACGCAGTTCGCGGCGGATACACCGCTGATCGTCATGGGCCTGATGGCCACTGGCGGCATTTTCCTGGTCTGGCGTTTCTGGGTTTATGGCCTGGCCTTTCTGATGCTGGGCTTCCTGATCGCCGCGCGCTGGCGCCGCGCCAATGTGCTGACCGATGCGGAGCTGACCGAAACCCGCTATAGCGGGCGCGGCCTGCTGGGGCTTCGGGCGCTCAAGGCGGTCTATTACGGCACCGTGATCAACTGCACCGTCATGGCCTTTGTGATCGTCGCCGCCGTGCGCGTGGCGGAAGTGTTCCTGCCCTGGCATCTGTGGCTGCCGGAGGGGCTGTTCGGCGCGCTTTCCGGTGCGGTAAGCTCTCTGGGCATGACCCTGACCGCCGGCTCGCAGGCGCTGGACCCGGTGACCGCCACCACCAATAATGTGCTGTCCATCGCCCTGATGCTGATTTTCATTTCCACCTATTCCGTCACCGGCGGCCTGCGCAGCGTGATCGCCACGGACGTGGCCCAGTTCATGATGGCGCTGGTGGGTACCGCCGGTTTTGCCTGGGTGGTGGTGGCCGAGAATGGCGGCCTTGGCAACATGCTGGCCCGTATGGAAAACCTGTACGGCATCGACCGGGTGGAGCAGATTCTCTCCTTCTCCCCCGGCGCGGGGGAGGCCCTGGTGCCCTTCATCGCGGTCATGGGCCTGCAATGGTTCTTTCAGGTCAATGCGGACGGCACCGGCTATCTGGCGCAGCGCTCCATGGCCTGCAAAACGGATCGGGATGCCCGCATTGCCGCAGTGGTCTTCACATGGATGCAGGTGGTGGTGCGCAGCCTGTTCTGGCTGATCATCGGCATCGGCCTGATGACGCTCTTCCCCTTCGATACCGGCGCCACGGTGAACGAAGCCTTCAAGTCCGACCGGGAGATGACCTTCATCCTGGGCATTGACCAGTTGTTGCCGCCCGGCATCAAGGGGCTGATGCTCACCGGTATGCTGGCGGCGCTGGCCTCCACCATCGATACGCATCTGAACTGGGGCGCCAGCTATTATTCCAACGACCTCTACAAGCGCATCCTGTGCCAGCACTATCTGAAGCGGGAGCCGGACAACAAGGAACTGGTGCTGGTGGCCCGGCTGTCCAACATCCTTATTCTGGGCATCGCGCTGTTCATCATGACCCAACTGGGCTCGATCCAGACCGGCTGGCAAATCTCGCTGCTGTTCGGTGCCGGGGTGGGCGGCGTGATCGTCCTGCGCTGGTTCTGGGAACGAATCAATCTCTACAGCGAAATCGCCGCCATGGCCGTCTCCCTGGTGCTGGGGCTGTTCCTGCTCACCTTCCTGCCCGGCGCGGAGAATGACTGGCTCCGTCTGGTCATCATGGCCTTCGGCTCCACCGCCACCGCCATTCTGGTGGCCTATGTGACCCCGGCAACCAACAAGGAAAAGCTGGTGGCCTTCTATCGGCAGGTGCGCCCGGCGGGCTTCTGGAAGAAAACCGCCGAAGCCGCGGGGGAAGACCCGCGCCTGGCGTGGCACGACCTGAAAGCGGGCACCATCGCCACCCTGACCACGGCGCTGTCCATCTTCACCGCGCTGGTGGGCCTGAGCAAACTGATCATGCCCAGCCCCGGCGAAGGGATCTGGTTCCCCATACTGTTGCTGGTGATCTCGGCGGCGCTGGTGCCAGTCTGGTGGCGTTACGGCCAGTTGGGCAAGGCACATGCCGACGGGCCGGATGATCCGCTGGCGCGGCATCTTTAGGTCTTTTGCCGCTCACGCTCTGTTCCGCTCACGCAAGCGCGCTATCGCGCGCTCCGCGGGGGCGCCGCACTGGCGGCGGGCCACGCTTGTGGCCTCCGCTCATCCCGCGCAGTGGCGGGATGGCGGTAGGTTTTTTTACCGCTCACGCCTGAGCGCTGCGCGCTACGGCTCCGCGAGGGCGCCGCATGGGCGGCGGGCCACGCTTGTGGCCTCCGGCGCCGCCGTGGGCAGCACCGGTAGAAGCAACGCTGGTGCAAGTGGGTTTTGGCGGCGGGGGCGACAATCGTTCAGATAAAGCTGCCTTGTCAGCCTTCACCCTTGGGCCGGTAGAGAAACGTGATGAACAGCGCCACCAACACGCCGAACACCAGATGCATGGGCGCCATTGAAACGATCAGACCCGGCGGGACGATATCCAGCGAGCCCAGCATCACCAGGTCATTGCCAAGGAACAGCAGACCGGTCATCAAGCCATAAAGCGCGCCATGGCCATAATGGCGCGTCTTCACGAACAGAAAGAAGATCGTCACGATCGCCACGGTCTGCACCATGTGACCGGGCATCACCAGCCAGGCATAGGGTTCCCCCTCCGCGCGCAGATTGGTGGTCATGCGATCATAATACTCGCTGAGCAAACCCTGCGGAATCGCATATAACAGGCCATAGAGCACAAACGCCCCAACCAGGGCCGCCCCGTACCGTTTCCAGTTCATTTTCCCCTCCCCAACATGCGGACCCCACCGCATTCACGGCTCTCCCCAAGCTGCGCCCCCACTATACCAGCCTGCCGGTCAGCTTCAATCGCGTCGTGCCCGGAAGAAATCCCGCAACAGCGCCGCCGCCGCGCGGTCATGGATGCCGCCATAGATGTCCGGGCGGTGGTGCGTGGTGGCCCGATCGAAGATGCGCGCCCCATGGGCCACCCCGCCACCCTTGGGATCATCGGCGCCATAATACAGCCGCCTGATGCGGGCAAAGGCGATGGCCTGGGCACACATGGCGCAGGGTTCCAGCGTCACGAACAGGTCGCAGTCCACCAGCCGCGCCGAACCAAGCCGGGCACAGGCGGCGCGAATGGCACGGCATTCCGCGTGGGCGGTGGGGTCGTGGTCCGTCTCGACCCGGTTGGCCGCCTCCGCCAGTACGGTGCCATCCGCCCGCACCACCACAGCGCCCACCGGCACCTCGCCCGCCTGTGCGGCGGCGCTGGCCAGGCTCAGCGCCCGGCGCATATGGGGAAAGGTGTCGATCATGGGGCGAGAGCATCCCCCCGCCGGGCCAAAGCGTCAAGCCTGCGAACAGCCGATTGCCACGCCCGCGCGGCTCGCTTATGGTGCGCGCCATGACAGACAAGCAGACACATACGCCCCCGTCCGACCGAGGCGATCGCATCGCCAAGGCGCTCGCCCGTGCCGGGGTGGGCTCCCGGCGCGATGTGGAGACCATGATTCAAGACGGGCGCGTGGCAATCGACGGCACGCCGGTGAAAACCCCGGCCACCTTCATCACCACGCTGGATGGCATCACCGTGGACGGCCAGCCGGTCGCCGCCGTGGAACGCACGCGCCTGTGGCGGCTGAACAAGCGGCGCGGCCAGCTTACCACGCACAAGGACCCGGAAGGGCGGCGCACCGTGTTCGACTCCCTGCCCGCCCATATGGGCCGGGTGGTTTCGGTGGGACGGCTGGACATGAGCACCGAGGGCCTACTGCTGCTGACCAATGACGGGGCGCTGGCACGCTGGCTGGAATTGCCGAAACACGGCCATGTGCGCCGCTACCGGGTGCGCGTGCATGGCACGGTGGAACCCCGCCGGCTGGACGCGCTGAAGGATGGCATCACCATTGACGGCGTTCAGTACGATTCCATCATTGCCACGCTGGATCAGCAGACCGGCGCCAATGCCTGGCTGTCCGTCGCCATAACCGAGGGAAAGAACCGGGAAGTGCGGCGGGTGATGGAGCATCTGGGCCTGAGCGTGAACCGGCTGATCCGGGTCGCTTACGGCCCGTTCACGCTGGGCAAGCTGCCCCCCGGCGCGGTAAGCGAAGTGCCCACCGCCCAGCTTGTGGACCTGATCGGCACCTATTTTGAAGACGCCCCCAAGCCCGTGGTGGCGGATACGCCCCGGCTAACCCCGTCCAAATGGGCCAAGGCGAAAAAGCGCCCCACCAAGCCGGGGGACAGGCGCCGCGCCGCCCGCCCGAAAAACGCGGGCCCCAAAAGCGCGGTTCCGAAAGGCGAAAAAGCAGCGGACAAACATCCCAAAGACGGCAAAAAGCAGGGACGATCCCGGCCATGACCCGGATCATCGCCGGGCGATTCCGGGGGCGTCGGCTCATGGTACCGTCGGGCCGGGATACCCGTCCCACCACCGACCGGATGCGGGAACGGCTGTTCGCCATACTGGAAGGCGGCGCGTTCGGCGGCCTTGCCGGGGCGCGGGTGGCCGATCTGTATGCCGGAACCGGCGCTTTGGGGCTGGAAGCCCTGTCACGCGGGGCGGCCCATGTGAGCTTTGTGGAAAAGGCCCCCGCCGCGCTGAAGGCGCTTCAGGCCAATCTGGATGCGCTGGGGGTCCGCCGCGAAACCCGCGTGCACCGGCTGGATGCCAGCCGCACCGCGCCGCCTGACGGCCCGTTTGACCTGATCCTGATGGACCCGCCCTATCATGGCGGCCTGGCGGCGCCCACGCTGGCCCGCCTGGCAGCGGCGGAAAGCCTGGCCAGCGGCGGCCTGATCGCGCTGGAAACCGGCGCCGATGAAATCCCCGACACCAACCCCTTTCATCTGCGGGATCGTCGGCGACAAGGGCGGCAACAGATTCTGTTGCTGTCACTGGACAGCCCCGAATAACCACCGCCCCTTCAGGGGCGCCCTCTCTCCAGGGCTTGACGTTTCGCACCGGATGCCCTCCCCTGTTGCCATGGGGGAGTACACTCCGGCACCTGAGTCGGAAAGGGAGGAAGAAGGCCATCATGTTCCGGCCAAGCGCAGCACTGGGCGACGAAAGCGGCAATGCGGACGCGAAGCGCTGGCTGGGCGCCTGCTGGTTCGGGCGCAAGCCCGACTCGCCCCGCCTGTACAGGCGCCTGCAACTGGAACAACAAAAAGAGCTGATCTCCCAGGCGCCGTGGGTGTCGGCCATTGTCTGGATCAATGCCACCCTGATCCTTGCGGTCTTTTTCAGGATCGCCCCCCTGTCACAGGGGCTGATCTGGTATGGCCTGATCGCCGCCATTGCCATGATGCACCTTTATGGCTGGCTGCGGCTGCGTGGCCGGCCCGATCCGAAAACCGTCACCGGCAACACCCTGCGCAAATCCGGCTTCTGGTCCGCGATTCTGGGCGGCCTGTGGGGCATGACACCGCTGATCTTCTTCACCCCCGACATGCTGCATTACCAGTTTTTCGTGGTGGCGGTGATTGGCGGCATGATGGCGGGGGTGGGCTCCATCCTCCACCCCGTACCGCAGATCGTGAACGGCTTTCTGCTAACGGCGGTCATCCCGATCATCGTGTTCTTCGCCACCCGCGACAGTGTGCTGCACCAGGTCACGGCCTTCATGCTTCTGGTGTATCTGGTGGCGCTGATGGTCATGGCCCGGCGCAGCTATAACCGCTTCGCGGAACTTGTCGTCACCCATGACAAGGCCGAAGCCGCCAATCGCGCCAAGTCCGATTTCCTCGCCACCATGAGCCATGAAATCCGCACGCCGCTCAATGGCATTCTGGGGATGCTGGACCTGCTGATGGAGGAGGACCTGCACCCGCGCCAACAGGATCTGGCGGACACGGCGCGTCGATCCTCCCGCTCGCTGATGCGGGTGATCAATGACATTCTGGATTTTTCCAAGATGGAAGCGGGGCGGCTCAACATCCACGGCGAAGCCATGACACTGGACGGGTTGTTGGATGACCTGCTGCCGCTGGTGGAGCCCGCCGCCCGGCAAAAGGGGCTGAACATCCGCGTGGAGCGGGCCCCGGACGCGCCGAATGCCTTTGTGGGCGACCCGCTGCGCCTGCAACAGGTGCTGCTCAATCTTCTGGGCAATGCGGTCAAATTCACCGATGAGGGCACGATTTCCCTGGCCGTGCGGCGAACGGATGCCGAAGCCGGGGACCGGCCCGTCCGGCTGTCGCAATCACCGGATGATCAACCGGGCGAACCCGGCCCCGCCAGCGACGTGCTGGTTTTCACCGTCACCGATACCGGCATCGGCATCCCGCAAGACAAGCTGGGAGAGCTGTTCCGGCGTTTCACTCAGGTGGACAGCTCCCGCGCGCGCCGCCATGAGGGTACCGGGCTGGGGCTTGCCATCTGCCGGGAACTGGTAAGCCGCATGGGCGGCGTCATCTTTGCCACCAGCGAGGACGGCAAGGGCAGCACCTTTACGGTCACCCTGCCGGTACAGGCCTGCGAGGCGCCGAAACCATCGGTCGCCCCCGAAGCCAGCGCACCCGTGCCCCTGTCCATTCTGGTGGCGGAAGACAATGACGTGAGCGCCAAACTGATGGGGCGCCTGCTCAGGGCCGATGGTCACCGCGTGACCCGCGCGGAAAATGGCCGGGTGGCGGTGGACCTGATCACCGCGGGTGGCCATCAGGAAAGCGCCGAGGGCACCACCGGAACCCCCGACACGCGCTTCGATCTGGTGCTGATGGATGGCCGAATGCCGGAAATGGACGGGATAAGCGCCTGCCGGGCCATTCGGGACGCCGGATATGACCTGCCGATCGTGGCGCTGACCGCCGACACGGACGACAATCAGGCGGAAGCCTTTCTGGAAGCCGGGATGCAGGCGGTGCTGACCAAGCCGGTCGATCGCCACATGATCCGCAAGACCCTGGCGCAGTTCAGCGCCGGGCCTAAGACCACGCCCCCGCCCGAAACAGGCGCGCCGCCACCGGCTGGCAATACGGACGCGCTGGACAGCCTGCTCGATCGCATCTGAAAAGCCGCGGCGCCCCTAGCGCCCGGCTGGCTTCCCCTCGCCCGGCGCCCGCACCGTCAGCCCGCTGACCCGCGCCACGCCGCCTTTGGCATAGAGGAACATCCCGTCCGCCGATGCAGGGGCGAATACACGCTCGGAAAAGACCAGCGTGCCATCCTCGGCGAAGACCTCAAGCGTGCTGTTGTCCAGCACCAGCGTCAGGTCGATGGGGGTCTGGCCGGACGCCAGCGGCGCGCTGTGCCGGGCGGGGAAATGTTCCGCCATCACCGCATTATGGGCCGGGCCCGATCGGCGGCGATCCACATAAAGCGTTTCCCCCCTGGCATCATAACCGATGCGGGTTTCCACCCCCGCGCCCGCATAAACGGCAATGCCGCTGTCCGTCGCCGCGCCTGGGTCCAGTGTCAGGCTGACCACCATCTGGCGCCCGCTGACGGCCTCCCCCGCCACCATGAGCGGCTGGCGGCCCGTTACCGACCGGGCCTCGCCGCGCCGGTCCCGGCCTTCGGGCAATAGCGGGGTCTGGCGCAATACGGGGATGCCGTCCCGTTCCGTCAGGTCCACCCGGCGGGCCAGGGTCATGGCGCCGCGCCATGGCCGGGTGGGCATGTCCTGCGCATAGCGCCAGTCGGCGAACCAGGCGAGCCAGAGCCGCTTGCCATCGGGCGACGGCGCGCCGGAAAAGCTCTGGGCGGCGTAAAAATCCGCGCCATAATCCACGAAATGGGCCGGGCCGTCCGCATAGGCCGGGTCCGGCGTGAAGCGGGTGCCGTCAAAATCGCCCACAAAGGCCATGCCGCCGGACCCGCCCGCAGGTGCCCCCCGGCCCAGGTCCACCTGTAACACCCAACGGGTTTCCGGCCCGCCATCCACGGGCACCCGGAACAGGTCCGGGCATTCCCATACGCCGCCCGTGGACCCCATCGGCCCGAAATCGGACAGGTGGGTCCAATCCTTCAGATCGGGGGAGCTGTAAAAGGCGATTTTGTGCGCCTTGGCCTTGGCCACCGCCATGACCCAGCGGTCGCTCTCATCGTGCCAGAACACCTTGGGATCGCGGAATTCCCTTGATCCGATATCAAGCACCGGATTGCCCGCATGGCGGGCCCATGTTTCGCCCTTGTCCAGGCTGTAGGCCAGATGCTGGCGCTGTGCCTTCGTCTCGGGGTCATAGGCGGTATAGATCGCCACCAGCGGCGGATTGTCCGCGCTGCCGAAACCGCTGGTGTTGTCATGGTCCACCACCGCCGAGCCGGAAAAGGCCATATGATCGTCCGTCTCCGGCAGGGCGATCGCCTTTTCGTCCCAGTCCAGCAGATTATCGCTGGTGGCGTGGCCCCAACTCATATGGCCCCAGCGGATGCCTTCAGGATTGTGTTGATAGAACAGATGATAGGTGCCGTCCTGCCAGACCAGCCCATTGGGATCGTTCATCCAGTGCCGCGCCGGTGTGAAATGAAAGCCAGGCCGCCAGTGCTGTGTGGCGGGGCCGCTGTCCCGCGCCTTTTCCGGCACCGGATCGGCGGCGGCCACGGATGCCGGGCCGGTAAAGGCAGTGGCGGCGAGCAGCAGGGCGGCACAGGCTTGTTTCATGGCATGATCCTTTCACGGGGAGCCGCTCAGCGGCGGCCAAACAGGCGCTCTATATCGGCCAGTTTCAGTTCCACATAGGTGGGGCGGCCATGATTGCACTGGCCGGAATGGGGCGTGGCCTCCATTTCCCGCAGCAGGGCGTTCATTTCCTCCACAGTCAGCCGCCGCCCGGCGCGCACGCTGCCATGACAGGCAATGGTGCCGCACACATCCTCCAGTTTTTCCTTCAGGCTCAAGGCCTCGTCCAGTTCGGTCAGTTCATCGGCCAGGTCCCGCACCAGTCCCGGCACATCCAGCTTTTGCATCAGGGCCGGGGTTTCGCGCACCACCACGGCCCCCTCGCCGAACGGTTCGATCACCAGCCCAAGTTCCAAAAGTTCCGCCCGCCGCGCCAGAAGCCGCTGGCAGGGGCCGTCCTCCAGTTCCACCACATCGGGCATCAGCAGGGCCTGCCGGGCCACGCCGGTCTCGCTCAGTGCCCGCTTCATGCGCTCATAGACCAGCCGCTCATGGGCGGCGTGCTGATCCACGATGACAATGCCGTCGCGGGTTTGCGCCACCACATAGGTTTCATGAAGCTGACCCCGCGCCACGCCGAGCGGAAAGCTCTCCAGCTCCGATGACCCGACCGCTTCCGCCGCGAAGGTGCGGGCGCTGGGCGCCGTCATGTCCGTGCCCGCCGGGTCCAGGCCAAGCTGGGCGGTGTCCGTCATGCCCCGGCCCGATGCCTGTCCCGGTGCCTGTCCGGGCGCTTGCATGTGCAGCGCCGCCTGTGGGTCCGCCGCCCCGGAAAAGGTGCCCTCAGTGAAGCGGGGCGGCATGGTGGGGCGTTCCCGGCCCGCGCCATAGGGCAGCGCCGGCCCCGACCCTTCCGGGCGCATGGCCCCAAGGGCGGACCCGGCCACGGTGGTGCTGGCCCGATGCCCCGCCGCGGCCAGACCATGGCGCAGGGCGGACACGATCAGCCCGCGCACCAGCCCGCTGTCTCGGAAGCGCACCTCCGCCTTGGCCGGGTGCACGTTCACATCCACGAATTCAGGGGGCACATCCAGAAACAGGGCCAGCACCGGGTGCCGGTCCCGCGCCAGATAATCCTGATAGGCACCGCGCACCGCCCCGGTCAGCAGACGGTCCTTCACCGGGCGGCCATTGACGAACAGATACTGATGCTGGGCATTGCCACGGGAAAAGGTGGGCAGCCCCGCATAGCCGGTCAGCCTCAGCCCCTCCCGTTCCGCATCGATGGGGATGGCATTGTCCTGAAACTGCTGGCCCAGCACCGCCGCCAGCCGGGCCAGGCGCGGGTCCAGCGCCGCATCGCCGGTTGGCGGGGCGCGAAAGCGGCTGCGGCTGCGGCTGCCGTCCCACAGGGAAAAGGCCACCTGCGGATGCGCCATGGCCAGCCGCTTGACCATATCCAGCGCCTGGCCGGTCTCGGTGCGCGCGGTTTTCAGGAATTTAAGCCGGGCGGGGGTGGCATAGAACAGGTCGCGCACTTCCACCCTGGTGCCGGGATTGCAGGCGGCAGGGGCCACATCGCCAATGGCGCCCCCCTCGACCCGAAGCCGGTGGCCATTGTCGCTGTCGGGCTGGCGGCTGGTCAGTGTCACCTTTGCCACGGAGGCGATGGAGGCCAGCGCCTCCCCGCGAAAGCCGAGCCAGTCAATATGCACCAGGTCGCCCTGCGGCAGCTTGCTGGTGGCGTGGCGTTCCACCGCCAGCGGCAGGTCCGACGCCGCCATGCCGCGCCCGTCATCCACAACGCGGATCAGCGTGCGCCCGCCATCTTCCAGGGTCACATCAATGGTGCGGGCGCCCGCATCAATGCTGTTTTCCACCAGTTCCTTCACGGCACTGGCGGGCCGTTCCACCACCTCCCCGGCGGCGATTCGGTCGATCAGATCCCGCGCCAGGCGCCGGAGCGGTGCGGGATCGGGGTGGCGGGCGGCGGGATCGGGCATCAGCGCCCTGTCTCACCCCCGGCCATGATCCGCACATTGTCCGGGCGATACTGCACATCCCCCAGGTCCAGCAGATCCGGCAGCAGCAGGGTTTTCTTCACCACGCGCAGGTCCACCTGCCCCGCATTGGAGCGCACATCCGGCCCGGCGGAGCGCAGTTCGCGCAAAAGCGCCACTTCGCCATCGGACAATTCCTTGCGCTTGTCGAAATCCGCATTGGGGAACAGGGCTTCATAAGCCTGCCGCCCCGGATTGATTTCCTGTGCGCGCGGTTCGCCGGGGCGCGGCGGTGCCAGATCGGCTTCCGGGGGCACCACCAGCGGCGCACGATCCACCACGCTGAATTCGTCCGGCGCGTTCTTGCCGCCACCGCAGGCCGCGATGGTCAGGGCAAGCGCGGCGGCAAGCCCGGCCTTGAGCGCGGGATGTAAGGACTTTTTACTGGTCACGGGAAGCGCCTCCCTTCCGGTTTGAATGCGTGTCCGCCCCGTTGGTACCGGATGACGGACGTTCAGGATTTGTAGGGGTTTTGGCCCGATCCCGCAAGCCATCCACCAACAGCGCCGCCACGCCAAGCGTAATCGCCGCATCCGCCACATTGAACACATAGAAATGATAGTCGAAAGCGTGCAGATGGACAAAATCCACCACCGCGCCGTGAATCACCCGATCCAGCACATTGCCGAGCGCGCCGCCAACCACCGCGCCCAGTGCCAGCGCCTCCACCGGGCGCTGACTGCGCCACAGCCAGCGCAGCAGCCAGATCACCACCAGCAGGGTCAGGCCGATCAGCCCGGCGCGGCCAACCAGATCCCCAAGGGGCAGATTCATGGAGATGCCGCGATTCCAGACCAGAGTGAAGTCGAGAAAGGGCAACAGGGAAAGTCGCCCCCGCGTGGCCAGATCAAGGCCCGCCAGCACGCCCCATTTGACAAGCTGATCCAGCACGAACACGGCCCCCGCAAGGGCCAGCGCCCGGCGGCGCCAGTGTGCGGGCCGGGCCGGGCCGGGCGCGGGGTCAGGCATTGCCATGGGCGCCCACCGCCTGCTGGCAGCGGCTGCACAGGCTGTCTTGAGCCGCCGCCACTTCCGGCAAAACCTGCCAGCAGCGATCGCACTTGGCGCCTTCCGCCCGCGTGGTGACCACGGCCACGCCGGGCACGTCGCCCAGTGTGAAGGCATCCGCCGGGGCATCCGCCTGAACGGCTTCCGCCGCCGAGGTGATGGTCAACTCCGCCAGGTCGAGCCCGCGCAACACATCGATATCCGCGCTGTCGGACACATAAAGCGTCGCCGCCGCCTCAAGACTGGCGCCGATGCGCTTTTCCCGCCGGTCCACTTCCAGCGCGCCGGTAACCACCCGGCGCAGGGTGCGCACCCGGTCCCAGCGGTCGGCGAGGCCGCTGTCCCGCCACGCATCGCCCACCGGGTCGAAGGTCTGGCGGTGAACACTGTCGGCGTCCGCCCCGAATCGGGATTGCCACACGTCTTCGGCGGTGAAGACGAGCACCGGCGCCAGCCATTTGGTCAGCCGGTAGAAGATGGCATCCAGCACGGTGCGCGCCGCGCGGCGACGGAGCGCATCCCCGCCGTCGCAATAGAGGCAGTCCTTGCGGATGTCGAAATAGAAGCTGGACAGGTCGGAAATGCAGAACTGGTACAGCGCCTGAATATAGGGGGTATAGTCATAGCGATCCGCATAACCGCGCAATTCGCCGTCCAGCATGTGCAGACGGTGCAGCATATAGCGTTCCAGCGCGGGCATCTCGGCGACCGCCAGACGCTCGCTTTCCTCAAAGCCCGCCAGATTGCCCAACAGGAAGCGCAGGGTGTTGCGGATCTTGCGGTAGGCATCCACCTGGCCCTTGATGATCTCGTCGCCAATGCGGTGATCTTCCACATAATCCACCGACACCGCCCACAGCCGCAGGATATCGGCACCGAACTGGTCCACCAGCTTCAGGGGGTCCACCACATTGCCCACCGACTTGGACATCTTGCGCCCCTGGGCATCCATGGTGAAACCGTGGGTCACCACCGAGCGATAGGGCGCCCGGCCCCGCGTGCCGCAGGATTCCAGCAGGCTGGACTGGAACCAGCCCCGGTGCTGGTCGGAGCCTTCCAGATACACATCCGCGGGCCAGGACAGATCATCGCGGCCTTCCAGCACGAAAGCGTGGGTGCAGCCGCTGTCGAACCACACGTCCAGAATGTCCCGCACCTTTTCATAGGCGTCCGGGTCATGATCCGGGCCGAGCAGGTCCGCCGCCGGTGTGGCAATCCAGGCATCGGCGCCGCCGGCGCGCACCGCGTCCACGATGCGGGCGTTCACCGCCGGGTCGTTCAACGGTTCACCGGTTTCCCTGTGCACGAACAGCGTGATGGGCACGCCCCAGCTCCGCTGGCGGGAGATCACCCAGTCCGGCCTGTCAGCCACCATGCTTTCAATGCGCTTCTGGCCGCGCGCGGGGAACCAGGCCACATCCTCCCGGATGGCGCTGAGCGCCCGGTCCCGAAGGCCGCCATGATCCATGGAAATGAACCACTGGGCCGTGGCACGGAAAATCAGCGGCGCCTTGGACCGCCAGCTATGGGGATAGCTGTGGACCATCCGGCTTTTTGCCATCAGCGCGCCCGCGTCCGCCAGCAGGTCGCACACCTCGTCCCCCACCTTGTACACATGGCGCCCGGCCAGCAGCGGCAACTGGTCGTGATAGGTGCCGTCCTCCCGCACCGTATAGGGGATTTCCAGATCGAACCGGCGGCCCACGTCATAGTCTTCCTCCCCATGGCCGGGGGCGGTATGGACAAAGCCGGTGCCCGCTTCCGTGGTCACATGATCGCCCGGCAGCAGCGGCACGTCATAGTCATAGCCCTGCCCGCGCCACGGATGGGCCAGCACGCCGCCTTCCAGCGCGGTACCGTCGAAGCGTTCCAGCACCGTATGATCGGCGATGCCCGCCCGCCCGGCAAAGGCGGCGAGCAGATCGCTTGCCACCACCAGTTTGGCACCGGGCGCCACCAGCGCGCCTTCCGTCACGCCGTCCACCCGGATCAGGCTGTAGGCGATATCCGGGCCGTAACAGACCGCGCGGTTGCCCGGCATGGTCCAGGGCGTGGTGGTCCAGATGACAATGCGGGCGTCCCGGTGATCGGCCAGCGCCACCGGCGCCTTGACAAGCTCGAACGCCACGTCGATCTGAGTGGAGGTGTGGTCGTGATATTCCACCTCCGCTTCCGCCAGCGCGGTCTTTTCCACCGGTGACCACATGACCGGCTTCAATTTGCGGTAAATGGCGCCGGATTCGGCGAATTTCAGCAATTCGGCCACGATGGTGGCCTCGGCCTCGTAAGCCATGGTGGTATAGGGATTGTCCCAGTCCCCCAGAACGCCCAGGCGCTTGAACTGTTCCTTTTGCCGCTCGATCCAGTGATCGGCAAAGGCGCGGCATTCCTGGCGGAAGGCCACCGGGTCCACCGCGTCCTTGTCCATTTTCTTCTTGCGGTACTTTTCCTCGATCTTCCATTCGATCGGCAGGCCGTGACAGTCCCAGCCGGGCACATAGGGCGCGTCATAGCCCTGCATCTGCCGGGTGCGCACGATCACATCCTTCAGGATCTTGTTCAGCGCATGGCCCATGTGAATGTCGCCATTGGCATAGGGCGGGCCGTCATGCAGCACGAAGCGGTCACGATCCGCGCTATCCCGGCGCAACTGTCCGTACAGGCCCTGATCCTGCCATTGCTTCAGGAAGCCCGGCTCCCTCTTGGGCAGGCCCGCGCGCATGGGAAAATCCGTGCGCGGCAGGAATAATGTGTCCTTGTAGTCGGGTTTGGCGTCGGCATCAGAGGCCATGAGGCTCACTCCGCGAAAAAGGCCCGCGCCACCGGATCGAACCGCACCGGGCGCGCCTGTCCTTGCTGTCAAAAGAGGGCACCCGCGCTCACTGGTTCAGCGCGCGGCCCGTACCGGCCAGCCTTCTAGCAGGGAGCCCGGCGGCTGTCGAGACACTGGCGAGACACTGGCGAGATACCGGCCTGATACTGGCGGCACGCTTTCCGCGCTATTCCAGCCGACCGCGCAGACTTTGGGGATGTTCCAGCATGATGCTCTGTTCGTCGTCCGGTTCACGCGCAACGGAAAAACCCGCGCTGGCCTGGCGCGCCATCACGGAACGGGCCTGCCCTTCGGGATAAATCTCAAGGTGGCGGGCAAGCAGGCGCCCATAACGCCCGCTGTCATTCAGCCGCTTCAACCCGGCCTCAAACAGCGCTCTGGCCTTGCGACCGCGAGGGCTGTCCGCGAACAGCACATGGCTGGTGCCTTCAAAGTTCGCCTCCGGCGGCAGATGGAAAGGCACAATATCCCGCACGCGCTTGTCGGCCATACCGCGCTTTGAAAGCTGATCCAGCGTATAAAAGCCCAGCAGGTCGGTGGCGTGCACGAAATCCACCCTCTGGCGCAGCAGCAGGCGGAAACAACTGCGCATGGTGGCGGGCCGTTCCAGTTTCAGCACATCCCGCTCCACCAGGGAACCTATGCCGCCCGGCACGGTCCAGCCAAGGGGCAGGCACAGGCGCCGCGCCTCCCCGTCGCCCGCCACCAGGTCGGACAGGGAATCGGCACCGGCCACCCGCGCGCGGCGGGCAAACAGGGCCCAACTGTTCTGGAAGAAGGAGCGGGAAACCAGAAAGCGCTTCGCCCGATCCGGGTCCTGCCCCCAGGCATAGGTAGCCACGCCCTTGCCCTGTTCCACCAGTCGGGTCGCCCGCTTCCAGGGAACGGAGCGGATCACCACCTCCACATCACTGGCGGCAAAGGCGGAGCGCACAATATCGGTATAAACGCCGCCACGGGGCATGGACCGCGCGATATAGGGCGGAAAATCCATATTGGTGTAGAGCACCACCGGCCCGTCAATGGACGGCATATCGGACGAGGCGTCGGCAGAGGTTTTTGACGGGGCTGCCAGCGGCTCATCCGCCGAGACGGGAACAGGAAAGACCCCGGCCAGAAACACCGCCAGCACCAAAGCGACGATCAAGAACAGGGTGAGACCCGGCGCAAAAAACCGCCCGGATCGCGGCACGCCCGGCTTTCCGCCTGCGCCGCACGCATACAGGCAAGCCGCATTTGTGCCAGTCATGATGCCTCTCCCGGCCCGATCACTCAAAACCATATGCACGACCGGCCCACCCGACCGACCAAAGCAGGCGCGAATTTTACCCAAGGTGAAAACACAAACAACCGACCCTGCAATAAATTTTTAGTGATCTTGCGCCGCGCTTGTCGAAACGGGCACTCATGCCCCCACAATGCCCTACTCCCCCCCGTTCAGCAGGAGCTGGCGCAGGCGACTGGGGGGAATCTGCTCCGGCGGGTCGCTGCGGCGCTCCTCTGTTTCGGCGCTCTCATCCTTGCGGCGGCGGCAGGGCCCCACATAACTCTGCGCCAGAATGAAGGGGCGCAGCCCTTTCCAGCAGGCCGTCACATGGCGCACCACATCGCCGCCCGACAGGGGCTGGACACACACATGGTTCACGCCCGCATTGATGGCGGCCATCACATCTTCCCGCCGGGGGGAGCGAAACGCCATCAGGATCGGCGCATAGCCGATGGGCGGGTCCTGCATTCTGAGAAAGCGGGCAAATTCCACGCCGCCACTGTCGGGAAACACGTCTTCCATGAAGACCATGTTGAAATTGCGGGAAGCCATTTGTTCCCGCGCCTCCTTGTGATTCGCCGCAACAATGGGCTGTGGTGTCCCGGCGGCCTTCAGCGCCTCCTTGACGCCGTCCGCCACCTGAAGGCCATCCATGGCCACCAGAACCCGCAACCGCTTGAAAAGCGCGCTTTCGTCCATGGGCTCTCCGAAATACTATCGGGGTCACGTCGCACCGCGGCCCTTTCCCTGTGGCCCAGTTTACCAAACCCGTTCCCACTTGTATATGCAAGCCCTGAATCCCGCGGAATCAAAGGGTTCTGGCGTAGCGGGCAAGGGCGGCGCGCACCCGATCCGGGGAAATCAGACCCTGCTGATGACGGCGCCTCTCCCGTTCCTCCGGCCCTTCATTGTGCCAGCGGCGGCACGGGCCGAAATAGGCATCACAGTTCACGAAGGGCGCCATGTTGGTCCAGGTCTGTCGAATGTGGGTCAAGGCGTCATTGGCCGAAAGGGGCATCCCCACGACCCGGTTCACCCCGGCATTGCGGGCGGCCATCACCTTGTCCCGTGTGGGGCTGTGAAGCGCCATGATGATCGGCACATAGGCCATCACGCCCTGGCCCCGGCGCACCCGGTGAACCAGCTCCAGCCCCATTTCGCCGTCCAGCCTGTCTTCCACCACCAGAAAGGTGATCTTTTCATCCACCAGAACACGACGGGCCTGTGAAAAGCCGGAAACGGAGACCGCGTATTCAGCACCGCCGCGGCGGGCGGCATCCCGAAGGCTTTCCGCTGTGGAGGTGTTTTCCAGTGCAAACAGTGCCCTGATATCCGCAATAGGGTTGGTGGCCAACATGGCGATACTCCCGTTCTGACGCCCATATGCCTTTTATTACCAGGGGCCGGGCACCAGTAATCAATACATGGATACAATTATGTCTATTACCGGGCCGGGCACATCAGCAAAGTCGCCCCATCACCGAATTGTCAGCTTGCGCACCGGGCCTCAAAGCTGGCGGGCGCAGGGGTGCGGATGGGGGAACAGCGACAGATAGCTGTCCAGCGTGGGCGGGGTCAGATGCGAACGGGCGTTTTCCGGCTCGGCCAGCACGATGCTGGCCACCCGGCAGTCACGGGTGATCTGCGCCTTCAGCGAGTCCAGGCCGTCAAAGGTCTGCTCGCCGCGCAGAAACGACACCAGTTCCACCCGCACATGATGGTCGTAAAGATCCCGATGGCATTCAAACAGGTGGGCTTCAAGCAGCACATCCCGCTTGTCGAACGTGGGACGGCGCCCGATATTGGCCACGCCGCCAAATATCCGCGACAGACCGTCCACATGCACGCGCACCGCATAAACACCAAGTCGCGGCAACAGGGAATCGGCCAGTTCCACATTGGCGGTGGGGAAGCCGATGGTGCGGCCACGCCGGTCGCCGCTGACCACCTTGCCATTGATCGACCACCAGTGCCCCAGCAGGGCCGCCGCCTTGCGCGCCTCGCCGCGGGCAAGGGCTGTGCGCACCAGGGTGGATGAATAGACCTCGCCCGCATAGCCTTCCAGCCCCACCGTCACAGGCCGTATGACGCTCAGGCCGAAGCCTTCCATCTCGCCCATCCAGGCCAGCACATCCGTGCCCCCGCCCCGGCCCCGGCCAAAACGGTAGTCATAGCCCACGAACACATGCAGCGCGCCCAGCGCGTTCAACAGGATCTGATGCACGAAATCCTGCGCGGACGTGGCCGCCAGCGTCTCGTCGAACGGCAGGATCAGCAACTGATCCACACCGAAGGATTCCAGCAGTTGAACCCGCTCCCGGAACGGGGTGAGCCGGAAAGGCTCACTGTCGGGCTTGAAATAGCGCACGGGGTGGGGTTCGGTCACCACCACGGTCAGGGGCACGCGCATGTCACGGGCTAGCCTGCCCGCTTCGCCGATCACCACCTGATGGCCACGGTGCAGACCATCGAAGTTGCCCAGCGCCACCACACTGCCCCGCGCGGTGGCCGGTATCTCACCGGGATGCCTGAACAGTTCCATAAATCGCCCTCTCCCGGCGCCATCCGGATCGCGGTCGATCCCTTGTCATCCTGGTTCCGGCTCATACACCATTGCGCGCGGCGCTCCAAACCCTTCCCGGCACACAAAGGGAATTATGCCCCGGCCCGCACAGGCTTAACACTTTGTTTATGACCCGCACCTACACTGTGGCTTCTTCCCGCCAGGGGATCGCTGCGGGGCAGGACGAACCGGTCATGGGCTTAAAATGATTGCACTCTGATAATCAGGGATTATAGGGTGTGACCAGGATTGCTCTAGCGACGGTCGCCGCCGCAGTTACGGGGCTGAACTGACCGGGACTTAAACAAACGCGCAAGGCCGACGGCGTGGGGCCACCCGCCAGACGGTGACACTGACTGATTTATTGCTGAGGGTATTGGACATATGGCCGTTGACATGAATATGCCGGTTCTGATCGTCGACGATTACAAGACCATGCTTCGGATCGTTCGGAACCTGTTGAAACAACTGGGCTTCAACAATGTGGATGAAGCCACCGATGGCGCCCAGGCGCTGGAAAAGGCCCGCACCAAGTCCTATGGGCTGATCATATCCGACTGGAACATGGAGCCGATGACCGGCTATGAGTTCCTGAAGGAAGTGCGGGCCGACAACCAGCTCAAGGATACGCCCTTCATCATGGTCACGGCGGAATCCAAGACAGACAATGTGATCGCCGCCAAGAAAGCGGGCGTAAACAACTATATCGTCAAGCCGTTCAACGCTGCGACTCTGAAGCAGAAAATGACCGCTGTTCTAGGGGAATTCTAATGCTCTCCGACGAGCTACCAAAGCAGATAGAGCTGCTGGTAGACAATCTGCGCAAGCAAAACAGCGCCAATTTCTCTCTGACGGACGTGGCCTCGGTGACCGAAGTGCTGATCGGCACCATGCAGGCTTATTTCAAGTCGGTGGATACCAGTATCTACCGGGAATGTCGCTCGCTCAGCGACTATATCTCCAATGCGCGGGAAGAGATCGCCGCGCTCCAGCCGGGGGACGAGGGAAACTCCCGCATCCCCCGCGCCGGAATGGAGCTGGATGCCATTGTTCAGCAAACGGAAGAAGCCACCAACACCATCATGGAATGCGCCGAAGAGATGATGGCGCTGGACCCGGACGACCACGAAGCCTATCAGGCCGCCGTCCAGGACAATGTGATGAAGATATTCGAAGCCTGCTCCTTCCAGGACATCACCGGGCAGCGCATTTCGAAGGTGGTGGAAACCCTGTCCCATATCGAACAACGGGTTCTCGGCCTGCGCAGTCTGCTCGGCATCACCGATGAGGATATCGAGCGCGCCCACTCCCAGAATGACGAAGTGGATGAGGACAAGGCGCTGCTGTCCGGCCCGGCGCTCGAAGGCGAAGGCATCGACCAGAGCGCGGTGGACGACCTGATCGGCACTGGTGCGGATAAGGGCGGCGGAGACAAAAGCAAGGAAGACAAGGCCGCGGCCCCGGCGCCGGAACCACCAAAAGCGGAAAAACCTGCCCCGAAGCCAGCGGCGAAACCTGCGGAAAAACCGAAGCCACAGGCCGCCGAGCCGGCAAAGCCGGAACCGCCGAAGAAAGTCTCCCCCAAGCAGCTCGATTCCATGTTTAAGGAAGACTTCGACCCCACCGCGACCGGAAGCGGGAAAGACTCAGGGGATGAGGGCGACAGCGCTGCGACGCAATCGGACCAGTCCGCCCCCGCCGACGCCGACAAGGCCGACAAAGCCGACAAGGACACCACCCAAAAGGACGAGGCCAAGAAGGACGAGTCCAAAAAGGCGGCGCCCAAGGGTGGCGGCAAGGACGATGACGGGGATCTGCCAGCGGGGGAAGACATCTCGCAGGACGATATTGACGCCCTGTTCGGGTAAGCCCCGCCCAACTGGCCCATACACTGCCCCACACACAGCCCTGCCCGCGCCCGCCTTCCCCGCAAAAGGGAGCGCCACGCTTGGGGCCGCCTCAGGCGGCCATGCCCCTCACCAGCGCAACCGATGAATCATGCCGTCCGGCCTGACGGTGGCATCGGGGAAATGGCACGCAAAAGCCGCGCCGTCCAGAAAGGCGCGCTTTGCCCGCCCGGTCTGATCGAACAGATCAAGGGGGCGCACATCATCCCGGTGCAGACCGCCACAGACCATCAGGCTGCGCATCCCCGCCGCGCGCGCGCCCGCCACGTCGGTTCTCAGGCTGTCCCCCACCATCAGGACGCGGCCCGGCGCCAGCCCGGTCAGCCCGGCGGCATCCAGGCAGGCCATCAGGGCTTCCGGGCGCGGCTTCCCGAACCAGAGCGTGGTTCCGCCCATTTCTTCATACAGATCCCCCACCGCCCCGGCGCACAGGATCAGGCGATCCCCTTCATGCACAAGTCGATCCGGGTTGGTGCACAGCAGCGGTACGCCCCGCGCACAGGCATCGGCCAGATGGCTGCGGTGGTCCTCCAGCGGCATGGCATCCAGATCGGTGGCGAGAATCACCTCCGCCGCCTCCATGCTGGACACTTGCTGAATCGGCAGGCCGTCAATGGTGTCCTGATCGCTGTCCGGCCCCATGTGATACAGCCGCGCGCCATGATAGCGTTCCCGTACCACATCACGGGCCAGCGCCCCGGACGACAGCACCAGATCGGCCAGCGACGGGTTCAGCCCCATGGCCAGAAGATGATCCCGCACCTGCCAGCGCGGGCGCGGCGCATTGGTCAGAAACACGGTGGCGATATTGCGCGCACGGGCGGCCTCCAGCGCTTCGGCGGCGCCGGAGGTCAGGCGAATGCCGTCATGCAACACGCCCCAAAGGTCAGAGATGACCAGATCGGTATTGTCCAGGGCGGATTGCAGGCTGTCGTGCAGTGCAATGGCGCCTTCCGGCGGGTCTGAAGTTTCGGGCATGATACACTATCCGGCAATGACGGGCGGCGGGTGCCGCCCCGACTGTTGAAAAAGAACTATCCTGCAAAAAGGGGGTGGAACGGAACCGGTGGGGGCACAGGCCCCCGATCACAGGCCGCGCCCAAGCACCTTGTTCACGGCCCGCGGTTCGCTGAAGAAGTAGCCCTGCGCCAGTTCCACCTCACCGTCAAGCACCTGCTTGAGATGCGCGTCGGTCTCCAGCCGGGCGGCGATCAGTTCCATGCCATGGCCGCGCAAATGGCCTTTCAGCATGGGAATCTCGCCCGGATTATAGGCGCTAAGCAAGGCATCCACATCGGGCTTGATGAAGCGGAACCCCTGACGCCCCAGCGCCGCGGCATCCAGATCCATATCGCGCACGCCATCCATGGAGAAATCGAACCCCTTGCGGGACATGCGGCGAATCTGCTCGCGGATGTCATCGCCCAGCGCGGCATAATCGGCCTGCGAAATTTCAAAGGCCAGCCGACCGACAAATTCATCATTGGCGATCATGAAATCCACGAACTGGGGGAAAAATTCCTTATCGGTCAGGGAATAGCGCGACAGATTGCAGAAAAAACGGGCCTTCACCTGCCGCTTGCCCAGCTTGCGCACAAGTTGAATGATTCGGAACAACAGCAGATTGTCCAGCGTTCCCACCAGGCCGCTTTCCTCCGCCACCGCCATATACTGGCGCGGCAGGGTGATGAAGCCGTCCGCGTCCCGGATGCGGGAAAAACATTCATAGTGCTTGTCGCGCCGCCCCGGCAGTTCCACAATGGGTTGCAGATACAGGTCGATGCGGTTTTCGCTGAGCGAACTCTTGATCACGGACAGCAGCTTTTCCGGGTCCCGGATCAGGCGGATGGGGGGCATCCCTTCGGGCCGCACCAGGGGCGGCGTCGCCTGGCTGTCCCCGTGTTCGATCTCGCTGTCCAGATACTCGTCCTCCCGGTCCCGCACCGGCCCGGTGCTTTCGGCTTCGTCATCCTGCACCATGGCCGCTTCCTCAGGCGTCAGGGACAATGGTTCGTCACCGGCATCCTCAGCCGACGGCTCTTGCGCCGCCGGGGCACCCCCCGCCCCCATGGCAGGGGGAGCCGCGGGGGCCGCCGCCTCCCGCTCGGCCAGTTCGGCTTCCTTGCGGCTCACCTGATCCAGCAGCGTTTCCAGCATTTTCAATTCCGCCTTCACATGATCGGAATGGGCCAGCCCCTGCTCCTCCATGCGGGCGGTGTGGCGCCGGGTCCGCTCCAGTTCGCCGCGCAGGGCGCGCACCCGTTCTTCCAGCCGGTCCAGCCGACTTTCCTGATCATGCCCCCGCTGCCGCTCCGCCACCATCAGGGTCAGCCAGACCTGCGCCAGCCAGGTAGCGAGGAAAATCACCGCCCCGCCCAGCGCCGCGAAATAGGGGTCCGCCCCGCCGAGGCGCGGTGTCAACACGGCCACCGCCAGCCCCACAAGGGCGTAACTGATAATCAACAGGAATTGCACCAAAGGCGCCATGCTCTACCCCCGAACTGCCTGTATCCGCGCTCCCGGTACGCGGGACGCACCCCCGCCGGGACCATGTGAAGCCCCATGCTTGCACAAGCGGGAAGAAAGGTTAAGCCCGGCTTTTGTTCAGTCGCTCGCGGGTGTATGATGCTGGCACGGAACCCTTGCCCGCCGCGGCGCCGCACGGCCCCATGCGGGCAAAGCATCACATGGGGGAACATGATGAAAATTCTGGTACGCCTCGGCCTCGGCCTGGTGGCCGTTCTGGTCATCCTGGTGGGGATCGCCTTTTACCAACTGGACAGCATCGTCGCCAAAGGCATCAATGAATATGGCGACGATGTGGTCAAGACGGACATGGGCGTGGAAAGCGTTTCCATCAGCCCCTTCAGCGGCACGGCGGACCTGAAAGGGTTCTATATCAACCAGCCGCAAGGCTTCGGGGACAGCGCCATGATCGCGGTGGACCGCTTTTCCACCGCGCTGCGCCCGCGCACCGTGTTCAGCGACCATATCATCTTTGACAGCATGACCGTGGCAACGCCGCAGCTTTCCCTGCTGCGCCAGGGCGGGGAAACCAATTTCCAGGCTTTCCAGAAAGCCCTGGGCCCGACGGATGAAAGCGAGCCCGCCACCATCACGCTGACCATCAAGACCCTGACCATAGAGACCCCGAAACTGGATGTGAAACTGGATGCGCCCGTGGCGGTGGACAAGACGGTAACGCTGGAAAGCTTCACCCTCACCGATCTGGGCACGGACGAAAAGGGCCTCGCCCCGCGGGAGATTGCCCGGCACGTCATGGATGCTCTGCAACCCCAGATCGCGCGGGCCCTGGTGGAAATGGGCGTGCGCGACAAGGTTGAAGGCAAACTGAAGGACGAGGTGAAGGGCCTGCGCGAAAAGATGGAAGGCAAGCTGGAAGGGGCCATCGGCAAGCTCAAGAACAAGGGCCGCCTGCCCGGCAGCGAAAAAGACGACGGCGGCGGCAATTAAGCGATTGACCGCCGGGCCTGCCTTCGGCCTATGCTGTGGCCGACCCGACCCACCGGTCGGGACGACCAAAAGGCGGGCCTGGGCGCCAGCCATCATGACCACATGGACACCAGCGAGGGAGGCTGAGGCATGACACTTGACGAAATCACCAATGAAATGAAGGAAAAAGTCGGTGATCATTCGCCGCTCAGCGCCGTGATCACGTTCGATTTCGGCGATGACGGCGTGATACGGATCGACGGCAAATCCAGCCCCACCGTGGTGGACAATGAAGACAGCGAGGCGGACTGCCGGGTCAAGGTCACGCTGGAGGATTTCAAACAGATCGCCAGCGGCGACCTGAACCCGCAAATGGCCTTCATGTCCGGCAAGATCAAGGTGGAAGGCGACATGAGCCTCGCCATGCAGCTTAACAGCCTGCTTTAAGGGGCGGCCATGCTGGATCGCCTCAGGTCAGTTATCATCTGGCTCTCCTTCGGTGTCCTGTTACTGGGCGCCGCGGGCTATCTGTTCGTGCTGATGGGCAAGGGGGACAGCCTGGTGGACGATTCCGCCGGCACCCTGGCACCGGTGGACTTCAAAACGCTCAGCCGCAGCGACGAGGTGACCGGGTTCCTGATGTGCCCGGCGGACCTGTGCCGCAATGCCCTGGCGGAAGCGGATGCGCCGCTGCTTGGCGCAACGCCCCGCGTGGTGCGGCTGGCGGTGGCCGACTATGCGGACCAGAGCCCCGTCGTCTCCCTGCGCGCCATGGACCCGGCAAAAGGGCGCTTCACCTATCTGGAAAAAATGCCCGGTGCCTCCCACCCCGCCGTGATGGAACTGTGGGTTCGCCCGCTTGACCCGAACAATGACCAACCGGATGCGAGCACACTGGGCAAAGCGACCATGCTGGTGGTGTACAGCTATGACCCGCTGGGCAAGGAAAGCCGGGCGGACGCCCGCGACCGGGCCATGCGCTGGGTGGAGTCCATCAAGGAAACCATTGAAACGGGCCGCCGCTGACGGGACCGCCCCGCTTCCACCGGCCAGCATCCACTGACAAGCGTCCACTAGCGCACCAGATCAGGCGCGGTCTTGAATAAGGTAACGGTCTCGGAAAAGCCAAGGGGCCGGGATCAGGCAGACAACCGGGATCAGGCAGCGGACAGGGCCGGGCTTTCCTGCGCCGCCAGCATGGTCGCGCGGGTGGCCGCCACATCGGGATTGTCCGCATTCGCCTCCAGGCGCGCCGTACCGCGCGCCGCATCAACTGTGTTGCCGCCCTGAGGCGCGCCGGTGCCGCCATCAGCCGCGCCGCGTGCGGTCATCCCACCAAGGCCCGCCATATTGGATCGCCGGGCCAGGTTGACCGCCTTTACACTGTCCGCCGCGGCGGCATAGCCTTCAAGGGCGCGCTCCACCTGATCGGGCGCCGGATTGCTGGCGCGCACCATGGCTTCCTGTGTCTGCACCTCCGCCAGTGTGAAAAGCGCCGCACCGTTCAGCCGGAACAGGCCCGCCGCCACAGCGCCGTTTTCCGCCGATCCGGCAACCTGCCCGCCCTCGTCCCGCGTGCCGCGCTGGGGCGCGCCTGCACCGCGCTGAAACCCCTGCCCGCCGGTGACGCCGCGCGCCGCGGGCTGAAACGCGCCTGGCGCGGCAAACCCGGAACCTGCGGGCATGTGTCGTGTGAAACGGCTTTGCGTGGTGGGGTCCATGGCGCGCACGCCCGCCCCCGCACGCCCGTCCGCCCTGGCATGGTCTCGTAGCGGCGCAGCACCCGCACCCTGTATGGCAGCCTGAGTGGTCACTTCCACACCCGTTCATTTCACCCGGTACCAGTCTAACCAGAATCAGACGCGCCGTCCACGCCTGACGAACGGTGACGGGGTTATGTGCTTTGGGGCTGGTAAAGCGGGGTACCCCTGTGCTAGGCCGTGCAACGAATGAGAAGGCGCCCTGCGTCATGCGTGACCATGGCCGCCCGGTGGGTGCCGGCGGCCCAGATCGGACAGTAATCCCATGGATAACAACACTCTGGCCATTTATGTGCACGAACTTCGCAATCAGTGCCTGCACACCAAGATTTCCTTCGACCTGTTCAATCAGGCCCTGTCCAACCAGGCATCCGCCGGAATCCTGTATGGCGGCCAGATGGCGCTTTTGCAGGCCAGCCTGATCGGCGGCCTGCTCTGGCCGACGCGGGCACGCGCCCGCAAGCGCGGCGAAACCCTGCGCAAATACATGAACCTGCCGGAAAAGCACCCGCTCAATGACCGGCGCCTGATCGAAGTGTTCGAGCGCAATGACGAAAAGACCGAAGAATGGATCGCCGAGACCAAGGGCAAGCAGACCGTTTTCGATTTTGTCGGCGATCCCGCTGCCATCGCGCAGGAAGAACTGACGGAACGCAATTTCTTCCGCGCCTATGATCCGCAGCGCAAAACCTATTATTATCGCGGCACCGGCTATAATATGGATGGCATCGCCAAGGCGGTCAGCGACCTGTCCGGGCGCACCTTCCAGCTTTATCGCCAGCTTTTCCCCGAACAGGCCAAGCGGGAAGAAGAAGCCGCGCGCCAGCAACAGGCGCAACAGCAGGCCCAGCAGGCCGGGCAACAGACCAGTCAGGCGCCCGCCGCCAACGACCCGGCAGCCGCCGCCTTTGCCGGGGACAATCCCGCGGCAGCGGATTTCGGTGCTCCGCTGGGCGCGGAACTGGCCAGCGACCCCGTGAGCCAGGACCCGGTGCAACCGCCGGAAGGCGCACCGGCACCGGTTGATCTGGGCGGCGATGACAGCGCGGCGACGGCTGAGGCGACAACCCCTGAGACAGCACCCCCTGAGGCGGCAACCTCTGAGACCGCAAAGAAGGCCACGGCCAAGACCGGTGCCAAATCCGCTGCGAAGTCTTCTGGCAAGGCGGCGGGCAAAACTGCCGCCAAATCCACGGGGAAAGCCGGCGCCAAGGCGGACAAGAGCTGACCTGCCAGGGCGAACAAGGCCGCCGGCACGGTCTTGAACCCCCGCCGGTGGCGCTTTATATTTGGCCCACTGCCCGGCACCGTAGCAGGCCGGGTTACAGGATGTGATCGCAGCGAAGGACAGCCCGACCATGATTGCACAGCCCAAGGCACTTCTGCTCGCCCTGCTCGCCGGGGGGCTTGCCCTGTCGGCCAGCCCGGCTGAGGCCCGCGTATGCGGGGAACCGCCGCTGGACGGCCCGGTCATTCCCGATGGCGCCAAGGCGGATGTGGACGCCATGCAACAGGCGCGGGATGAGTTGCTCAGCTATTCCGAAAGCGTGGATGCCTATCTTTCCTGCATGGATGAACGCAGCAGCGACCTGTTACCCTATCTGAGCAAGGAACAGCAGAACCGCTGGCGGGAGGATCTGAACCGCCTGCACGAGACACGGCGCGATCTTCAGATCAGCTTCAATGAGGAAATCCGCGAATATCGCCGCCTGCAACAAAAGAAATAGGCCGCGGGCAGATCCATCCCATTTGAGAAAACCCGGCCCTGGCCGGGTTTTTTTGTGCCCCGATGGCGGTGCGCAAAAGGGGTGCAACGGGGCGGGCCCCGGGCGGGCGACAGGCGGGGAACCTGCACGGGGACTGGCGGGGCGCGCACCGCATCACTGGACTATCGGGTCCAGAAATGTTGACCCCGGCATCTCCACCCCTCATCATCGGCCCGGAGGGACACCCCCGCCGGGGGCGCCAAGGGAGGAATCGGGACCATGCTGGCCAAACGCCCCGTCTATGACGAGGAACATCACATATTCCGCGACAGCGTGCGGAAATTCTTTCAAAGCGAAGCAACGCCCCATCGGGACGCCTGGTCGAAAGCGGGCCAGGTACCGCGCGGTTTCTGGAACAAGATGGGTCAGGCGGGCCTGCTCTGCCCGCAACTGCCGGAAGAATGGGGCGGCGTGGGCGGTGACTATCGCCTGAACTGCGTCATCAACGAGGAACAGGCCTATAACCGGGCGGGCGGCGCGGCCATTGCCGTTCATTCCGACATTGTGGCCCCCTATATCCTGCATTATGGCAGCGAAACGCAGAAAAAGGCCCTGCTGCCCCGCATGGTCAGCGGTGAGATGGTGGGCGCCATCGCCATGACGGAACCCGGCACGGGCAGCGACCTGCAAGCCATCCGCACCACGGCGCGGGAGGACGGCGACGATTTCATCCTCAACGGGGCCAAAACCTTCATTTCCAACGGTCAGAATTGCGATTTCGTCATTGTGGTGGCGAAAACCGAGCCGGAAGGCGGCGCCAAAGGCACCAGCCTTATCGTGGTGGAAGCGGATCGCAACGGCTTCCGCCGCGGGCGCAATCTGGACAAGATCGGTATGCATTCCAGCGACACTTCCGAGCTGTTCTTCGACGATGTGCGCGTGCCGAAGGACAATCTGCTCGGCCAGAAAAACGCGGGCTTCATGTATCTGATGCAGGAACTGCCGCAGGAACGGCTGTCCATCGCGGTGATCGCCATGGCGGGCGCACAGCGCGCCTTCGACATCACCCTGGCCTATTGCAAGGAACGCGAAGCCTTTGGCCGCCCGATCGCCAAATTCCAGAACACGCGCTTCAAACTGGCGGAAATGAAAACGGAAATCGATGTGGGCTGGGCCTATACGGATCAATGCATCAGCCGCCTGATCGCGGGCGATCTGGATGCCGTGGGCGGCGCCGAGGCGAAGCTGTTTTGCAGCGAACTTCAGGGCCGGGTCGCCGATAGCTGCCTGCAACTGCACGGCGGCTATGGCTTCATGAGCGAATACGAGATCGCCCATCATTTCACCGATGCCCGCGTGCAGCGCATCTATGGCGGCACGTCGGAGATCATGAAGGAACTGATTGGCCGTTCCCTGTAGGCGGGATTCCCAGGTCTTGCACCGGGGGGATTGAACGGGCACAACATCGCCGTCAACACCCGCCCGCTCCGGCAACGGCACGGGCCATCAGGGAGGCTTTGAAATGGCACGACAAAAGGTCACGCTTCAGGCCGGTTTTGGTCGCGGTACGTTTTATTGGGTCACGGAAGTGGACGCGGAGTCCGAAGACGAAGCCGTGATGGCCGCGGAAAACCTGTTCATGGCGGAACTGGAAAAAGGCCATGAATGGGAGTTCGAGGACTTCGTGGTCGAACCCGCCTGACAGCCCCGCCGCCGCGCCAGCTACACCACCGGCCCCGATGGCGCGCCGTCGGGGCTTTTTCTGTGTCCGGCGGGCAACAGGTACGCCGGGAAGCTCCTTGCCCCGCTGGAAAAACGATAAAAAAATTTCCAATTCAGGGGCAAATAAGTCAGATCATTATTCCATGCGAATGACACTGCGTCACGATTTCGAAGACATCAGGAGACTCCCCATGCCACGATTGATCCATTTGAAACATGCCACCGCCCTGACCGCGGGGATTCTGGCCTCGGCCCATGCGGGTCTTATGGGGTCCGCCGCCACGGCCCAGGATAGCGAGCTGGACACGGCCTCGGACATGGTGATGGAAACCGTTGTGGTCACCGGCACCCGCCGCACCGACCGCACCCTGCTGGAATCGCCGGTGCCGGTGGATGTGCTGTCCAATTCGGACCTGACCAATCAGGGCTTCACCGAAACCAATCAGGTGCTGAACCGGCTGGTGCCCAGCTTCAACTTCCCGCAGCCCAGCATCACGGACGGCACGGACCATGTGCGCCCGGCCACCCTGCGCGGCCTGTCGCCGGATCACACCCTGGTGCTGATCAATGGCAAGCGCCGCCATCAGAGCGCGCTGCTGAATGTGAACGGCTCCGTTGGCCGGGGCTCCAGCGCGGTGGACATGAACATGATCCCCACCACCGCCATTCAGCGCATTGAAGTGCTGCGCGACGGGGCCGCCGCCCAATACGGGTCTGACGCCATCGCCGGCGTGATCAATGTGCGCCTGCTGGAACGGCGGGAGGGCGGCACGATCACCGCCACCTATGGTCAGCACGCCACCACGCTTGACGGTGTGTCGGATATCAATGGCGTGGTCACGGACGCGGACGGCCTGCCGGTGCTGGACGATCGCGGCAATATCCAGTTGGACACCACCGGCAAGGACCGCACCGCCAATGATGGCGAGACCCTGACCATTGCGGGCAATATCGGCTTTGGCCTGGGGGATGAGGGCTTTATCAGCTTTGCCGCCGAATATCGGGACCGCAACCCCACCAATCGCGCCGGGTTCGACCCCAGGGTGCAGTTCGGGCTGAACGACGACGGCAGCTTTGTCAATCCGGGCGGCGAAGTGGGCTTTGACCGGCTCAATCACCGCTTCGGCAACAGCGCGGTGGAAGACCTGAGCGTCTTCATGAACGCCGCCGCGCCGATCACCGACACGCTGGAATTCTATGCCTTTGGCAGCCTCGGCGTGCGGGACGGTGAAAGCGCGGGCTTCTTCCGCCGCGCCAGCGACAGCCGCAATGTGCCGGAAATCAACCCGCAGGGCTTTCTGCCCCTCATCACGTCGGAAGTGAACGACTATTCGCTCGCCGCCGGTGTGCGGGGGGATGTGGGCGGCTGGAACAGCGATCTCAGCCTGGTCTGGGGGCAGGATGAATTCCGCTTCGGGGTCGAAAACAGCCTCAACACCTCGCTCGGCCCCACCAGCCCCACGGAATTTGACGCGGGCGGCACCGAATTCCGCCAGATCGTCGCCAATCTTGACCTTCAGCGCACCTTCGACATGGCCGGGCTCGCCACGCCGCTGTCGGTGGCCTTCGGCTTCGAGCTGCGCGACGAGCAATATGAAGTGAAAGCGGGGGAGCCCGCCTCCTTCGTGCAGGGGGATTTCCCCGGCGCACCGGGCAGCCAGGTGTTCCCCGGCTTCCAGCCCTCCAATGAAGTGACCGGCAACCGGGACAGCGTGGCCGCCTATGTGGAGCTGGATGCCGATATCGTGGACGGCTGGAACGTTTCCGTCGCGGGCCGCTTCGAGGATTATTCCGACTTCGGCTCCACCCTCAACGGCAAGCTGGCCAGCCGCTATGCCGTCACTGACTGGGCCGCCCTGCGCGGTGCCATCGCCACCGGCTTCAGGGCACCCGGCCTGCAACAGCAGTTCTTCACCGCCACATCCACCAACTTCATTGACGGCATCCCCAACGAGGTGGGCACATTTGCCGTGGGCAGCGATGTGGCCCAGACGCTGGGGGCCAGCGAACTGGACAATGAAGAAAGCCTGAGCCTGTCCGCCGGGCTGGTGCTCACCCCCGTGGAGGGCCTGTCCGTCACGATCGATTATTACAATATTGATCTGGACGACCGGGTGGTGCTGACGGAGAACCTGCCCTCAAGCGTGGTGGTGCCAATTCTGCAAGCCAATGGCATTGAAGGCGTGCAACGCGCGCGCTTCTTCATCAACGGCATCGACACCACCACCGAAGGGCTGGATATCGTCGCCAATTATCAGACCGAACTGGGCGAGGCGGGCAATCTGACGCTCACCGCGGGCTTCAACGCCAATGACACCACCATCGACCGGGTGATCGCCGCACCGGGGCCGCTGGCCATTGCGGGCATCACGGGGGAAGACCTGTTCAGCCGCCGGGAGCAGCTCCGCTTCGAGGAAGGCCAGCCGGAGACCAAGCTCAACCTGCGCGCCAACTGGCAGTGGGAAGCACTGGGCATCACCCTGGCCACCACGCGCTATGGCAAGGCGCTGGACCCCGGCAGCACCGCCGTGACGGATGAACTCCTGTCCGCCAAATGGATCACCGATCTGGATGTGCGCTATGATGTGAGCGAGAACGTCACCCTGTCCGTGGGCGCCAACAATGTGTTCGATGTGTTCCCGGACACCTCCCCCACCGGCGCACGGCCCGACGGGGGGAACTTCTCCACCTTCAACGAGATTTTCCCCTTCTCCAACTTCTCGCCCTTCGGCTTTAACGGACGATACCTTTATGCCCGTGTGCGCGTGGACTGGTAAGACTTCTTATTGCATCGCAGCATAAAAGCTGTACAAGAGCGGGCTTCATGAAAGGCCCGCTCTTTTTGTGTGAAAGGAAGTTCCCCCGTGTCCCGATCCCTGCTTGCCGCGCTCGTTGATCGCCTGCCCCTTGGCGGTGACACAAATCCCGACCGAATCCGCTTCACCCCGGATCGGATCAAGACGGAACTGCTGTCGGGGCTGACCGTGGCGCTGGCGCTGGTGCCGGAAGCGGTGGCCTTTTCCTTCGTGGCGGGCGTGCATCCGCTGGTGGGGCTCTATGCCGCCTTCATCGTGGGGCTGGTCACCGCCATTCTGGGCGGCCAGCCGGGCATGATTTCCGGCGCCACCGGGGCGCTGGCGGTGGTGATGGTATCGCTGGTGGCCACCCACGGCGTGGAATATCTGTTTGCCACCGTGGTGCTGATGGGCCTGATACAGATCGCCGCCGGTGTGTTCCGGCTGGGCAAGTTCATCAGGCTGGTGCCGCACCCGGTCATGCTGGGCTTTGTCAACGGCCTGGCCATCGTGATCTTCCTCGCCCAGCTCAGTCAGTTTCAGGTGCCGGACGGCGGCGGCGGCGCACAGTGGATGGGCGGCGGACAACTGGCCACAATGCTGGGGCTGGTGGTGCTGACCATGGGAATCATCTGGCTGACCCCGCGCCTGACCAAAGTGGTGCCAGCGCCGCTGGTGGGCATCCTTGTGGTGGCCGCCGTGGTGATTGGCTTCGGCATCAATGTGCCGCGCGTGGGGGATCTGGCCTCCATCAAGGGTGGGCTGCCGCTGCTGCACATTCCCGAAGTGCCGCTTAATCTGGAAACCCTGACCATCATCGCCCCTTATGCCGTTATTCTGGCGGCCATCGGGCTGATCGAAAGCCTGCTCACGCTCAATCTGGTGGCGGAAACCACCGGCAAGAAGGGCGGCGCCTCGCGGGAATGCGTGGCGCAGGGGCTGGCCAATGGCGTTACCGGCTTTTTCGGCGGCATGGGCGGTTGCGCCATGATCGGGCAAAGCATCATCAATGTGGAATCCGGTGGCCGAACGCGCCTGTCCGGCATTGCCGCAGCCCTGTTTCTGCTGACCTTCGTGGTGGTGGGGTCCGGCCTGATCGAGCAGATTCCGCTGGCCGCGCTGGTGGGCGTGATGTTCATGGTGGTGCTGGGCACCTTTGCCTGGCGCTCGCTGCTGATTCTGCGCCGCATCCCCGCCACCGATGCCCTGGTGATGATCCTGGTCACGGTGGTGACCGTGCTGACCGACCTGGCCATTGCCGTGGTGGTGGGTGTGATCGTCTCGGCCCTGACCTATAGCTGGAACAATGCCCGCCGCATCCATGCCCGCACCCGGTTTCTGGACGACGGCAGCAAGGTCTATGAAATCGACGGGCCGTTGTTTTTCGGGTCCACCGAAGGCTTTGCCGAGGTGTTCACACCGGATGCGGACCCGGATCGGGTGATCGTGGACTTCGAGACCAGCCGCGTGGTGGACCAAAGCGCGCTTCAGGCGATCGAGGACCTGGCCGCCAAATATGAAAGCCGGGGCAAGACCCTGCAACTGCGCCACCTGACACATGACTGCCACCGCCTGCTGAACCGGGCGGGCCAACTGATGGTGGACGCGGATGACGACCCGGATTATGGCCTGGCCGTGGATTATGACGTGCGCGTGGGCCAATTGGGCAGCGGCCACTAACAGCCACCCCCACCAACGCCGCTTCTACCGGTGCTGCTCACGGCAGCGCCGGAGGCCACAAGCTTGGCCCGCCGGGAGTCCGGCGCCCCCGCGGAGCGCACGCGACAGCGTGCCTGCGTGAGCGAAAAGGAGCCCCTACCGGTGCTGCTCACGGCAGCGCCGGAGGCCACGACCGTGGCCCGCCGGTAGTCCGGCGCCCATTTGGAGCCGGGCGCGGAGCGCCAAGGCGTGAAATCAAACCGAGTCTTAAAACCGCTCGTGGGTAAGGTCCTGAAGTCGCCCGGCAAGGTCATTGCCTTTGGAACTGCGCGTCAGGTTGGTCTTGTCGATCAGGCCAAGCGCGCCGGTAAGCAGGTTGCGGTTGATTTCGCTGTCCCGCCACGCGCTGCGCTGGGCCGGCGAAAAACTGCGCGGATGATGGCCGAGCAGGCGCTGTGTTTCGGCGAAATGCCTGTCATCGCGGGCATCGGCCACGCGGGTCATGGCCAGTTCCGCAATGGGCTGCCCCGGCCCGTAGGCTTTCTGCACCAGGGCAGCGGCATCATCACTGTCATTGGCCTGGGCACTGATGGGGGCGATACTCAAAACAGCGCCGATCGTTGCGGCAATCGGCATAAGGCGTTTGGTGAAATGGATCATGATATCGCTCCTCTTGTTTCGAGAAACAATATGCCCGTCAAACGCGATGGTGGAAAATCAAGCCCGGTCCCCTTGTCGTGACCGCCCTGTGACGTCAGAGACGTGACACAGCATAGGCCGTTGGCCGACAAACGCCCGACCGGCCCTGAAAGTCACCAGCCCTGAAAACACATCTGCCGGGAGCAACCGCCCCCGGCAGACAAACGCTTCACGATCTGGCACGCATCAGATCACGATGGTCAGATCATCGATCTCGTCCTCGCCAATGCCGTTCAGTTGGATGAACTGGCCATCGCCCAGGTCGATGCGGGCGCCCAGGAAGCCATTGCTGTCAAAGGCATTCTCCGTGGCCTGGCGCACCGCCTCAACGCTGTCAAAGCCGTTCGTCAGGAAGCGCAGGTCGAGCACGTCCTCGTCGGCATCGAAGTCGGTGATCACATCCCGCCCCGGCGTGCCGCCGAAGATGAACTGATCGGCCCCGTTGCCGCCGGTGAGGGTGTCATTGCCCGGACCGCCCCAGAGCGTATCCGCCCCGTTGCCGCCATCGACCACGTCATCCCCGGCACCGTTAAAGATCACATCGGCACCGGTTCCGGCATTCAGGGTGTCATTCCCCGCGCCGCCATAGATCACGTCGTCATTATCCCCGGCATCCACATTGTCGTCACCGCGACCGGCCCCGATCACGTCATCCCCGGCGCCGCCGGTGAGGGTGTCGTTGCCATCGCCGTCACGGCCCGCGAACACGGCATCATTGCCCGCGCCCAGGTCCACGCGGTCATTGCCGCGACCGGTAACCACAAGATCGTCACCATCCCCAAGGCGGGCATCGTCATCCCCGTCCCCAAGGCGGATACGGTCCCCGCGAAGACTGCCGACCACCGTGTCGTTGCCGGTATTTTCCACCAGGTCCACAATGCGGTCATCCCCAAAGACCGGGGCATCCACACTGTCATCCAGGCCATCGCCCGTGTCGCTACCGGCCCCCGTGTTGCTACCCGTGTCGCCACCGGCACCACCGGCACCGGTATTGCCGCCGCCCGTGTTGCCGCCGCCGGAGCCGCCGCCGGAGCCACCACCCGTATCGGGCGTGGACGGCTGCGGCACATTGAAGGTGAGCGTATTGCCACTAACCGCAAAGGCACTGCCATCACTGACCGCAAAGCCGAGTGTCAGGCTGCCCCCCGGTTCGGCGGAACCGGTGTTCAACACCAGATTCCCCGCCGCGATTTCGGCGGCATCCACCACGGTGCCCGGCACCACAACGGCCCCGGAAAGTTCCAATCCGGCTGGCACCGTATCGATCCGAACCGACCGCAGGCTGTCGCCCTCATCACCGTCGTTGAAGCCGAAATCACCCAGCGAAAGCTTCAGCGTGGTGTCGCTGGAAATGGTGACCGCGCTATCGGTGCCCGTGGGTGATACATTGGTCTCGAACACCAGATTGTCGTTCAGCGCGGACAGGGCGGAAATATTGGCCCCCACCAGACGCAGGCTTTCATCCTGGCCCAGATCGATCACCAGATCGCCGCCGGTCTCCGTGGCTGCGTTCTGTACCGCCGTAAGATCGGTCAGGCCGTTTGCCGTGTTGGACAGGTCGATCACGTCCTCGCTTGCCACAAAGTCCGTGATCACGGCACTGGATGCGGCATCCGCCACGAAGGTATCGCCCCCTTCGCCGCCGGTGAGCGTGTCCGTACCGTCCCCGCCCGTCAGCGTATCGGCGCCGAACAGACCTTCCAGGGAATCGCGCCCGGCGCCGCCGGTCAGGGTGTCATCCCCGCCGCCGCCGGTCAGGGTGTCATCCCCGTCCGTGCCGGTTTCGGCCCGGCCCGGCTCGATGATCCCTGTCTCGGCCTCGGAAACCGCCGTGGAAAGGTTGCCGCCGGTGAAGCTGGTGGCCGCTCCGGCGCTGTCACCACTGGCCAGCGAGTTGGAGGCATCGCCCTGGGCCACATTGCTAACCTTGCCGATATTGAGCAGGGCATCGGCCCCGTCGGACTGGCTCGCCGCATTGCGGGTTTCCGCATTGACGCCGGAGATCACAGCCGCCGCGTCGTCGGATGCGGCGCTGGTGTCCGTGCCGCTATTGGTGCCCGTGGTTTCCACCACCCGCTTGGCCGTGGCACTGTCGGACAGGTCCACCGTCTGGCTGCTGTTGGCGGCGGTACTCACCTCGCCCGCAATGGCCTTGAAGGCTTCCGTCTGGGTGTCGCCGGCCCCGCCCGCGCCGGTGGCGGTGGACGCCGCCAGCTTGGCGGTGTTGAGCACTTCCGTACCCGCACTGAAGACGGCCTCACCATCCTCGTCGCCCTGAAGGGCCGCGGTAATCGGATCGAAGCTGGTCAGGGCCAGATCCGGGTTCAGGTTGAGCGCGGACTTCACCAGAGTCTCCGCCTCGCTGACCGTTACGCCGTCCTGCGCCGCCAATTCCACGATCAGGGTGGTGACCGGTGTGATAACGCTGGAGCCTGCCGGTGCCTTCAACACATCGGTAAAGGCGATATTGGTGGTCAGGTCCGTGGCGGCGGTGAGCGGATTGCCCTGATCATCCACCGGATGGCCGGGCAGGTCGTCCGCCACGGTGGTCAGATCCCCCACCATGAAGAGGTCGCCGCTGGCCGCACTGGGCATTTCAAACCGGCCCGCTTCATCCGAGAAGGTGAACACATCCGTACCCTCGTCGAACTGGCCGTTGCCATTGGCATCGGCAAAGACAAAGGCATTGGCGATGAAGCCATCCTGCGCCGAGTTGGCGGGCAGGTCGGTGACCGTCACATTGACGGACACGGTTTCCGCCGGGCCGTTTGCCGGGTCCACGGTGATGCCGAGCGCCACGGAGGGTTCGGTCTCGAAGTCCAGCGCGCGGCCATCCACCAGCTTGATATTGCCGCTGGCGTCCACTTCAAAGCGGTTGTCATCCAGCGTGATGGCATCCCCCGAAGCGGGCGCTTCACCGCCAATGGTGATGGTGCCCACATCGGCGCCCAGATCCCGTTCCTCCACATCCTGAAGGGCGACGGAAATACCGCCTTCGCCCTGAATGGTCACGGTGACCGTGCCGGTGCTGGTCTGAAGGCCGTCAGACACCGTGTAGTTGAAGGTATCCGTGGCCGTTTCGCCCACGCTCAGCCCGTTGAAGGCGCCGTTGGGATCATAGATCACGGCCCCCGTATCCGGGTCGACGCTGGCGGTGCCGCTGGTGCCCTCCAGGTCGAGAGACACGACGCTGAGCGGCTGGCCTTCCGGGTCGCTGTCATTGGCCGTCACATCGATGGATACGGTACCGCTTTCCGAGACGGAATCCGCGTCATCCGTGGCCGTGGGGGCCTGATTGTCGCTGTCGAGCTGGAACACACCATCGGCAAAGGCGATCTGCTCCACGTCGATCAACACGTCCGTGTCGCCGCGATCGTCGGTGACGGTAACGCTGTCGCCTTCAAAGGCAATGGTGAAAGCGCCGGAGTTCTGGGCGAAGACCGCCGTGTCATTACCAACGCCGCCATTGAGGGTATCCGCCCCGCGGCCACCGATCAGGCGATCGTCAAACGACCCGCCAAACAGGCTGTCATCGCCGGTGCCGCCCGTCAGCGTATCGTCATTGGCGCCGCCGCGAAGCGTGTCAGCCCCACTGCCGCCATCAAGACGGTCATTATCCAAACCACCATCAATGAGGTCATTCCCGGCATCGCCAAAGGCCAGGTCATTGCCGTCGCCGAGGCCGATCGTGTCATCGCCCGCGGCCCCGAACACCTGGTTCGCGCCCCCGTCGCCGATCACATCGTCGCCGTGCCGGGTACCCTGCACGTTTTCCACATTGATCAGGGTATCTGTGGTGCCGAAGCCATCGTCGGCGGTGCCATTGGCAAGCGACACGGTTACGCCGCCCGGCGCACCGGTGAAGGCCACCGTATCGCCGTTCACATCCGTGCCGCCGTCCAGCCTATCATTGCCGGCATCACCGCGCATGAAGTCGTCCCCGGCACCACCGGAGATGCTGTCATTGCCATCACCGCCAAAGGCGCTGTCAAAGGCACCGTCACCGGCGTCGATGAGATCATCCCCGCCATTGCCGGAGAGATTGTCGCTCCCCGCGCCGCCGGACAGGGTGTCATCCAGGCTGCCGCCGCTCAGCAGATCATCATCAGCGGTGCCCGCGAGGCTTTCACCCATGGGGGCCGCTTCCGGGGCGTCGGGCAGGACCAGATCGTCTTCCGACAGATCCGCCGCCGCAACGCCGCGAAGGGTGAGAGACTGGCCATTGCCATAATCCACCACCAGATCGCCATTGAAATCGCTGGATGCGGCCAGCAGACCGGCCAGATCGGTGAAGGGCACCGGCGCATCCCGCAGGTCCAGCGTGTCCTCGCCGGGCGTGAAGTCCATGATCACGTCATTGGCGAGGATGTTGTGAAGCTCGAAGCGATCACGACCCGCCCCGCCGGTCATGGTGTCGGCACCAAAGGCGGAGCCGTCGAACTCATCATCGCCGATGATGGTCTCGTTCCCGGCGCCGCCGACGATCACGTCATGGCCCGCGCCGCCTTCCAGTTCCGCAAAGGCGGACGGATTGTTGTTTGCACTCGCATCCAGTGTGTCGTCGCCGGCACCACCATTGGCAAACAGAACCTGATCCACATTGCCGGCGATAATCGCGTCATTGCCCGAACCGCCGAACAGATTGTCGCTGCCGCCCTGACCATAAAGGGTATCGTCACCGCCCTGGCCAAAGGCGAAGTCATCCCCGTTGGAGCCGACAAAATTGTCATTGCCGTCGGTGGCGGCCATGTTTTTGCCAAGGCGGAAATCCGCCGCCGACAGGTCTTCGAGCAGAACGCCTTGCAGGGTCAGGGAATTGCCATTGCCATAGTCAATGACCACATCGCCCCCCGCCTGGCTCATAAAGCCCTGAAGCTGCTCAAAGGTGAAGAAGGGCACGGATGCACTGGTCAGATCGACCCCATCCCCGCCCGGCGTGAAGTCCGTGATCACGTCATTGCCGTCGGTGGAATTGATCCTGAAGGTGTCGAAGCCGCCATTACCGGTGAGCGTATCGCTGCCCGCACCAAAGCCAGTGCCAATGTAATCGTCGTCGATAACGTCATGGCACGCGCCGCCGATCAACAGGTCATCACCGTCCCCACCATTCAGGTTCACACGGGTGGCGGAACCGGACGCATCCAGCGTGTCGTTTCCGGAATCACCGAACGCCGATTCACTCAAATCATCGGTATTGCCGGGCAGGATCAGGTCATTGCCGACCCCGCCACTCAGGTTATCCCTACCGCCTTCGCCCAGCAGGGTGTCATCCCCGGCACCGCCCTCAATGTCATCGTCGCCATTGCTGCCGATCAGCCGATCATTGCCCCCATTGCCTCGGATGTCGTCATCCGCGAGGCTGCCGGTCAGGGTCTCCCCGTCATCATTGCCGATCACCAGATTCTTGCCGAACCGGAAGTCCGCCTCGCTCAGATTGGACAGGGCCACATTCTTCAGGGTCAGGGTTTCGCCATTGCCATAGTCAATGACAATATCATTGCCTGTTTGGGTGGCCGCGTTCAGCAGTTCCTGCAGGTTGAAGAAGGGGGCATTTGCATCCGTGAAGTCGATCCGATCCGCGCCAGGCGTGAAATCCGTGATCACATCGCTTGCCAGAATGCTCGCAAGCTGGAAAGTGTCGTCGCCGCCAAGCCCCGTGAGCGTGTCGGCCCCGACGCCGCCATCGAGGGCCTCGTCCCGAATAAAGTCGCTTTGGGCGCTGCCGAGGATACGGTCGCTGCCGTCCCCGCCGGACAGGAAACCGCCTTCGGTGGCAAGGGAGCCATCGACGGTATCATTGCCGTCACCGCCGAACGCACTGGCCCGGCCCCGACCTGTGATCAACAGGTCATTGCCGCGCCCGCCGCTCAGGTGATCGTCTCCCTCTTCGCCGGAGAGCGTGTCATTGCCCCCGTCACCCCGAAGATCATCCGCGCCGGAACCGCCAAAGAGCGCATCATCGCCCTCACGGCCATAAAGGTCGTCTTCCCCGTCCAGCCCGCGCAGAATATCATTGCCGTCAGCACCGCGAATGGTGTCGTCGCCATTGCTGCCGGTCAGTGTGTCATCGCGACTGGTGCCATCAAGATCAAGGCCCAGAGACACATCGCCTTCCCTCAAATCGGCCAGCGCCACGCCTTTCAGGGTCAGGGTTTGGCCATGGCCGAAATCGACCACCGTGTCGCCATTGCTCTCGCTGGAAATAGCCTTCAGCCCGTCCAGGGTGAACACACCGAGATTGGCACTGACATGGGTCAGGTCCAGCGTGTCCAGGCCCGGCGTGAAATCAGTGATCACGTCGCTGGAGGCGATGTTGTTGATCAGGAACACGTCCGCATCGCCGCCCCCGGTGAGCGTATCATCGCCGTTATGAACCTGGGTCCGGTATTCCGCCTGGTCGCCGCTCAGGGTGTCGCGCCCCTGGCCCCCGATGATCACATCATCGCCGCCGTCGCCGTCCAGGCGGTTTCTGGTTACGGAATTGCTGGCATCCAGCGTGTCATTGCCAAGGCCGCCATCGGCTTCTTCCCGGAAGCTGTCCGTGTCATTGTTGCCCGGCAAGAGCAGATCATTGCCGTCCCCGCCTTGCAGGAAGTCCCGCCCGGCACCGCCGCGAAGGGTGTCATCACCGCCGGAACCGAACAGATTGTCGTCGCCCGGCGTGCCGGTCACAGCCTCATTGTCGCCATTGCCGTTGAAATCCAGGCCCAGCCCGTCGAAATCATCTTCGGAAAGTTCGTCAATGGTCACGCCGCGCAGGGTCAGGCTACCGCCCGCCGCATGGGCGATGACCACATCATCTCCAACTTGCGTCATGGTCTCCCGCAGGGCGTCAAAGGTGTAAACGCCCGTCAGGATGTTATTGAAATCAATTTCGTCCGTGCCAGGCGTGAAATCCGTGATCACATCATGGCCGAAAGGGGAGAAGATGCGGAAGTGCGCGTCTCCGCCGCCGCCCGTGAGCGTATCGTCACCGGATTGCGCCTCGGTGGCCTTATAGGGGTCGTCATCAATGGTGGAATGCCCCCCATCTCCGCCGATGATCACATCATCCCCGGCGCCGCCCGCCAACTGGCTGTTGGCGTGGTCGATGGCGTTTCCGGCCGTGATGGTGTCATTGCCGTCACCACCGGCCGCGAACTCGAAGCTGTCATGATTGCCGGTGTCGATCCGGTCATTGCCCGCGCCGGCGAAAATTTCATCGCCGCCGGAGCCGCCGCGCAGGTCATCATTGCCGCCGGAGCCACTGATCGTATCGTCGCCGCCAAGACCCATAATGGTGTCCTGGCCCTCGCCCCCCACAAGGCTGTCGTCCCCTACGGTGCCTTCGATCACCTGATCCTGATTGCCGCCCTGGAAGCTGGTGTCGAAAATGAAATCATCGGCGCGCAGGTCATCGGCATTCACATCCTGAAGGGTCAAGGTGTGCGAACGGCCCTGATCGTCCGTGCCAAGATGAATGACCACGTTCGTGCCATCCTGCTCGGCGTTGCCCAGAAGGCCGTCAAGATCCACAAAGGGCACATCGGTTTCACCGAAATCCACACGGTCCTGGCCCGGCGTGAAATCGGTGATGGTGTCACTGCCGCCCCCGTCGCGCACCAGGAACACATCAAAGCCCGCATCACCGGTCAGCCGGTCGGCGCCCGCGCCGCCATCAAGCGTGTCATCCCCGTCACCACCGGAAAGGGTATCGCTATTGCCGCCCCCGAACAGCAGATCGTGGCCGCCACCCCCGTTGATGACATCATGATTTCCGCCGCCTGAGAGGGTGTCGTTGCCCCCGGCGCCGTCAATGCTGTCAAAACCCAGTGTCCCGAAAAGCTGATCGTCCGATGCCGTGCCGATGATATCCATGAAAGCCCCCTGCGGATAGAGTCGTCGCTACAATCTTAAAGCGCGAAAAACGCGAAAGTCGTATATTCGTTCAGGGGGTCTATATTGCAATCAAAACCGAAGGGTATTTTATGAAATATATTTAAGTTACTGTTTTAAATAATTTTTTCTGAAATGAAATTTTTGTTATCGCCACAAAGGATTGATTATTCACGCGCAGATGAAATAGTTAATATATAATTATACAATTTTTAATTTAATATCACTTTATACAGATTTTATTTCCGGTCGCATGATGGCGCCGCGAAGCACAGTGGGCCGCCCACCCCAAAGGCGCGCGGTCAGGGCCCCACAGCGGCACGGGGCAGCCCGCCTGCCCTGCCCTGTGCCATGGAAGATAACCGGCTCAAGGTGGGCGCGGTCATTCCGCCGCGCGGGCGGGGGCGGGGTCCGGGTTTTTGAAGGCGGCGAGTTTTTCTTCCATTTCCGGCAGGGTCCGGGCGACGCTTTCCTCCTTCACCGGGCCGAAGCCGCGAATCTGGTCGGGGAAGCTGGCCAGGTCCACAGCCGCATCCCGGTTGCCCGCCGTCAGGTTTTCAAGAATGGCGGCCACCACCGCTTCATAGCGGCGGATCAATGCCCGCTCCATGCGGCGTTCCTGTGTATAGCCGAACAGGTCCAGCTTCGTGCCGCGCAGGCGGCGCATGGCGGCGAGGGGCCGGAACAGCAGCCGCACCCACGGACCAAAGGCGCGCTTTTTCGGGCGGCCCTGGGCATCCTTGGCGCGGGACAGCAGCGGCGGCGCCATATGGTGCCGGATGGTATAGTCGCCGGTGAAGGTATCCGCGATGGCCTTGCGGAAATGGTCGCTCAGATGCAGGCGGGCCACTTCATATTCATCCTTATAGGCCATCAGCTTGAAATAATAACGGGCGACGGCCTGTGTCAGCTTGCGGTCATGGAAGCCAAGCGCGGCTTCTCGTGAGCGCACCTGCTCCACCAGCACGCGATAGGTTTCGGCATAATCCCGGTCCTGATAATCGGTCAGAAAATCGGCGCGCCGGTTCACCATGGCGTCCAGGTCTTCCGCGTCGCTGACCGTCTCCGGCGCGCCGAAAGCAGCCTCATACACGGCTTCCGGGTCCACAAAGGCCAGCCGGCCCAGCGCAAAGGCGGTGCGGTTCCTGTCCACCGCCACGCCGTTCAGCTCAATGGCCCGATCCAGGCTTTCCAGCCCCACCGGCAGCAGGCCCGCCTGCGTGGCATAGCCCATCATCATCATATTGGCGAAGACGGTATCGCCCATCAGCGCTTCCGCCAGCCGGTTGGCGGCGATCACATTCATGCCCTCCGCCCCGGTGGCGCGCTTCAATTTTTCAAGGCGCAGATCCTTGTGCATGTCCGCGTCCCGGTCCTGCACATAATCGGCGGTGGGGATTTCCGTGCCATTGACCACCAGCTTCGTGCGGCCCGGCCGCATCACATTGAGCGCCTTCTGCTCGCTCGCCACCACCAGGTCGCAGGCGATCACCGCATCCGCCTGGCCCGTATCGGTGCGCACCTGGGTGAGCGCATCGGGGCTTTCGCCCACCCGCACATAGGTCAGCACCGCGCCGCCCTTCTGGGCAAAGCCCATAAAGTCCAGCACGCTGGCGCCCTTGCCTTCCAGATGGGCGGCCATGGTGATCACCTGCCCCACCGTGACCACGCCGGTTCCGCCCACACCCGCCACCAGCATGTCATAAAGTCTGGAAACGCCCGGCACATCAGGCACGGGCAGGTCATCGAAGCGGGCGGAAAGGCGCTCGATCGCGCTTTGGTCGGAGCCTTTCTTCAACGCGCCGCCCTCCACGGTCACGAAGCTGGGGCAAAAACCCTTCAGGCAGCTATAATCCTTGTTGCAGCTCGACTGGTCGATCTGGCGCTTGCGGCCGAACGGGGTTTCCTTCGGCACCACGGACAGGCAGTTGGACTGCACCGAGCAGTCGCCGCAGCCCTCGCACACCAGATCATTGATGAAGACCCGTTTCGCCGGATCGGGATAGGTGCCGCGCTTGCGCCGACGGCGCTTTTCCGCCGCGCAGGCCTGATCGTAAATCAAGACGGTCACGCCCGGAATGTCCCGCAGTTCCCGCTGCACATCGTCCAGTTCGTCCCGGTGATGGATGGTGACGCCGCGCGGGAAGTGGAAGCCATTGTTATATTTTTCCGGCTCGTCCGACAGCACGGCGATACGGTCCACCCCCTCGGCGCGCACCTGATTGGCGATGCCGTCCACGGTGATCTGGCCGTCCACGGGCTGGCCGCCGGTCATGGCCACCGCATCATTGAACAGGATTTTGTAGGTGATGTTGGTGCCCGCGGCGATGGCCTGGCGTATGGCCATGCTGCCGGAGTGGAAATAGGTGCCCTCGCCCAGATTCTGGAACACATGGCCCTTGCCGGTGAAGGTGGACTTGCCCAGCCAGTTGACACCCTCGCCCCCCATCTGGATCAGGCTGTCCGTATCCCAGTTCATCCAGCTTGCCATGAAGTGGCAGCCGATCCCGGCGAGCGCGTGGCTGCCTTCCGGCACATGGGTGGAGGTGTTGTGCGGGCAGCCGGAGCAGAAATAGGGCAGCCGCTTCACGCCGCCGATCTCGGCCTCCGGGTGCAGGTCGGCGTCCAGCTTTTCCAAAAGCTCGCGGAAGCTGCCCTCCCCCAGCAGGCGTTCCAGCCGCCGGGCGATAAGGGGGGCCAGAAGGCTGGGGCTCAACTCCCCGGTCCAGGGGATCAACGGCTCGCCCGCCTCGTCATATTTGCCGATCACGCGGCCCGGCTTGTCGCCGGGCAGGTCGTACAGGAATTCCTTGATCTGGCTCTCGATGATGCCGCGCTTTTCCTCCACGACAACCACTTCCTGCTTGCCCTCCAGAAAGCGCAGCATCCCCGCCGTTTCCAGCGGCCAGACCATGCCCACCTTGTAAATGTCGATGCCCAGTTCCCGGCAACGGGCCGCATCCAGCCCCAGATAGGTGAGCGCGGCCATCAGGTCCAGATGGCCCTTGCCGGTGGTGACGATACCGAAGCGGGCCTCGTCCAGCCCGTACACGGTGCGATCGATCGGGTTGGCGCGGGCGAATGCACGCACGGCTTCCACCTTGTGCACCAGGCGCGCTTCGATCTGCGGCCCCGGCAGGTCCGGCCAGCGATAGTGCAGGCCATCCGGCGGCGGGGTGAAATCGTCCGGCGTGGTAAAGGCGGGCAGGTCCGGCACGTCCACGGTCATGCCGCTTTCCACGGTTTCCGAAATGGCCTTAAACCCCACCCAGGTCCCGGAAAAGCGGCTGAGGGCGAAGCCGTACAGCCCGAACTCCAGATATTCCTGCACATTGGCCGGGTTCAGCACCGGCATGAACCAGGCCATGAAGGCCACGTCCGACTGGTGCGACATGGAGGAGGAGACGCAGCCATGATCATCCCCCGCCACCACCAGCACGCCGCCATGGGGGCTGGAGCCATAGGCATTGCCGTGCTTCAGCGCGTCGCCGGAGCGGTCCACCCCCGGCCCCTTGCCATACCAGATGGAAAAGACGCCCTGTACCTCCCGGTTCGGGGCCGTTTCCACCTGCTGGGTGCCGAGAATGGCGGTGGCGGCCAGATCCTCATTGATGGCGGGCTGGAAGGTGATGTCATAATCATCCAGCAGACGCCCCGCCCGCCATAGCTGCTGGTCATAGCCGCCAAGCGGCGACCCGCGATAGCCGGAAATGAAGCCCGCCGTGTTCAGGCCGCGGGCCTTGTCGGCGGCCCGCTGCATCAGCGGCAGGCGCGCCAGCGCCTGCGTGCCGGTCAGAAAGACCCGCTTGCGGTCCAGGTTGAACCGGTCCTCAAGCCTATAATCCAGCAGCCCGGTTCCATCGCGGCGGTCGGTCATGGTGCACCCTCCTTCAATCCTCTGGCCAGTCTATCCCGAATGGCGGGAAAAGGGTGTGCATTCCAACACGCTTGGCGGTGGATATATGAATGATCCTTCCATATAATAATGAAATTCGATGGAAATTGATCACAAGGGGCCGGTGATGACAGAGACCATCCACAATCTGGACGACACGGATCGCCGCCTGCTCGCCTGCCTTCAGGAAAACGGGCGGCTTACCAATCAGGAACTGGCGGAAGCGGCCAACACATCCCCCGCCACCTGTTCCCGCCGCCTGAAGGCGCTGGAACAGGCCGGCGTGATCCGCCGCCATACCGTGCTGCTGGACCGGGAAAAACTCGGCGTGTCGCTCTGCGCCATCGTGCAGATCAGCCTGATCCGCCACGGCGCGGTGGACGTGGCCGCCGTGGAAGACGCCATCTGCGCCCACCCGCAGGTGCAGGAATGCTATGCCGCCAGCGGCGACGCCGACATCATCATGCGCGTGGTGGCCCACGATATCGCCAGCTATAACCGCTTCCTGGAAGATGTGTTGTTTCCCATGGAAGGCGTTTCGCAGGTGCGCAGCAATATCGTCCTCAGGGAGTTGAAATACGAGGTGGCATTGCCTGTGTGAGCAGCCCCACCTCCAGGTTCAGGGCGCATGGCCGACAACAACATTTAGGATCGCGGCAAAGGGCGGCGAAGAAATTTTGAGCCAGCTAATAGACGCGATCCCTCGGCAAGCACAAAAACAACAGGGCTGAAGAAAGCATCTGTCAGAGCACAGATTGGGACGGCCCACCTGACGGGCAAGCACCCGACCGCCTCTCCGTACTACCTTTTTTTGTACCGGGGCACGGTTCTGAGACAACGCGTTGCGCTGGTTAGGCCGCCATTTTAACCCCCGTGGCGGCTTCGGGTTCAAGGGCTTTTTGCTCGGCCCTGATCTGATCGGGTGTTTTGTACCCGTAACGCTGCCGTAGCCATGAGGCATTGTATTCGGCCGCAAAGCTGGCCAGCGCCTGCCGCAAGTCTTCGACGGTCTCGAAGTATTGCACCCAGAGCAGCTGCTCCTTGAGGGTGCGGATGGCGCGTTCGGCCACGCCGTTGCCCTCGGGCTGCCGGACGAAGGCCGGTGAACTGACGATGCCGAAGCATTCGATCTCGCGTCGGAAGTCGTGCGCCATGTAGTTCGAGCCGTGGTCGTGGCGCAGGATCAGGCCCTTGGCCACGTTCGGCCCCACGCCGCCGAAGTGGCGGGTGACGCCTTGCCGGACCGGCTCCAGGGCCTCCCACCGGCTTGCGCTTGATGAGGCATGGGTGTCGATGAACTCACCCGAGCAATGATCGACCGCGATGAACACATAGGCGCGCCCCTCACCAGTGGTGACCGTCTGGGTCATATCGGTCCCCCAGACCTCATCGACCCTGTCGGTTGGGCATCGCGCTGGACAGGGCGCTGCGGTGCGAGCAGGTTGTTCTCGTTCATGACACGCCGGACCCGGCGCGCGGCTGTGCGCACGCCCTTGGCCCGCAGTCGCGCCCAGACTTTACGGTAGCCCTCGCCGGAAAACGGCGAGGCGGCGATGACCGCCTCAATGTGGATCAGCAACTCGGCGTCATTACACGCGCCCTGCGGCCCCCGCCGCTTCGGAGCACGACCCACATTGGCGGCCTCGACGCCATCTGTCGCAGCACGATGCCGGTAGACTGTCGCCCGGGGCACACCCCAGATCCTGCAGACGCGGGACATGCCAAAGCGGCGGTGCGTGGAGATCGAATGCGCCCGGCTCATCTCTTCGACCTCCGCCGGGCCAAAGGGCGGCCGCCCTCCAGCTTGTCGATCCTGGCGTAGAGCAACTCGTTGTCCATGGTGATCTCTCCCACCTTGGCCTTGAGCCGCGCGATCTCGTCATCACGCCCGTCGCGTTCGCGCTCCTTGAGCGCGCTTTCCGCCCCCATCAGGACCTTGTCGCGCCACTTTGTCAGGCGGTGGACGGGAACGTTCTCCTCCCGAGAGACCGCCTCCAGACTCTCCCCGCGAAGCAACCGTTGCACCACCGCCAGCTTCCGCTTCGCAGAAAACCGCTTGATGCCACCGGCCACGGCCTCGCCGTCGCCAGCGTGATGAGCGCGCGACGACGAGGCCGTGGCCTCCGTCCCGCCAGGTGTCGAGCTGTTCTTGTCGTCCATATCCTATTCTCCTTCGCTCGGAAAATAGCGCTGCGAACTGTCTCAAGAAACCGTGCCCCAACCCAGTACTACCTTTTTTCAACAGGAGCACAGCAAGGCGGCTTGACCGCTGAGCTATCCATTCGCAGGTCGGCGGGGTGGTCGGCCGGTCGAGGCCAAAACCTGAAAATTTTAGTGGCGCTCTAAAGGTTTGACATCGCCATAAAAGATTAGTTCAGGTTTTTCGTAAAATTATTTTTGTAATATTATTTCTAGAAATATAGTTAACGTATATAATGTAAGATTTTGACAAGATTTCCAAAAAAGTGTATTTATGATATTTTGTTTAAAATTACACAACTTTAAAAGTTAAATATATTGATCAATATTATTATAAAGTGTTTTGACGTCAATGTGACGTCAATGTGACGTCAATGTGACGTCTAATAGACGTCACATTGACATAGATTTTATCAAATTTATTTAAAATTAGAATGAATTGTATTTTTTCACACTTCACACGCAGGCATTTTGACGAAAAAAAGCTGGAAATTTTTTTGCATTTATGACTTTATTTCAACAAAAAATAGCATATAAAAATCAGTGATACTAAAAATAAAATTTTATAAGCCTGAAGCCTAAACTCATAGGTTTATCATACTGAAAGTATTTTTTTGCTATTTTTTGATGTGTTTTTGCCCTTGGGGCTGAAGCGTGTCCACTTTCGAGAAAGCGCTTTCAAATTTTCAAACCCTGAAGCGTGTTAAGGTAAAGAAACGAAATGACCATAATTTTCGCCAATTACCCTGAAGCGTCCGTGGGACCATTAGATGCAAAAACCCTGAAGCGTCCGCCCCCATTTGGTCCATATGCACCGTTAATAAAACGAGCCCTATAAAAAGTAAGTTTTTCTAATCTTTAAGGTCGGGCAGCCGTGCGCGCTTGAAAAACGCCGATCTAGAGCACATTTCTCTGAATTTGAATCGCTTTAAGGGATTCCCATTGGTGCCGACCCGTGATTCTGTATGTTGAGGCAAATCGGGAGGCAGATATGGGACGGTGGTACGGCTTGGACCTTCGGCAGCGTGTGATTGCGGCGATTGATGGAGGTATGTCGGCCCGAGCGGCTGCCATGCGGTTTTCAGTGGCGCCGTCTACGGCGATCCGTTGGCACGCTCAATGGCGCAGCCGAGGCTCGGTGGCGCCGGCGCCGCAGGGTCAGCCCCGTGGGTCCCGTCTGGACGCCCATGCAGTCTTCCTGTTCGGCTTGATCGAGGGGCGCAAGGACATCACGCTGTACGAAATGGTCGAAGCGCTGGAAGCCGACCGCGATCTCCGGGTAGCCCGGTCCACCTTGTGGAAATTTCTGAACCGGCACGGCTGGACATTTAAAAAAAGACCGCGCACGCGAGCGAGCAGCAGCGCCCTGACGTCCTTAGTCGGCGCCAGGCCTGGTTCGACGCGCAACCGGATTTGGACCCGGAGCGGCTGATCTTCATCGACGAGACCGGCGCATCAACAAAGATGGCCCGCCTGCGCGGGCGAGCGCCGAAGGGAGAGCGGTGCCGCGCATCGGTCCCGCACGGCCATTGGAAAACAACCACCTTCACGGTTGGCCTTCGGCTCGGCGGCTTGGACGCGCCCATGCTCCTGGACGGTCCGATGAACGGACCCGCCTTCCTCGCTTATGTGCGCCAGGTGCTCGTGCCAACGCTCAAGCCCGACGATGTGGTGGTGATGGATAACCTGCCAGCTCACAAGGTCTTTAGCGTGCGCCAGGCCATCGAAGAGGCAGGGGCAAGACTTCTTTATCTTCCGCCCTATTCGCCCGACTTCAATCCCATCGAACTCGCCTTCTCGAAGCTCAAGGCCCTCCTGCGAAAGGCAACCGCACGAACTGTCGACGAGCTTTGGGATACAGTCGCTGACTGCCTCGGCGCCTTCACGCCAGATGAATGCATCAACTACTTCGCCGCCGCAGGATAGGATCTGGATTAAAGTGAATCTGCTCTAGGCTCAGGTCAGTCTAAGCCGTGTTTTCCCGAAGCCACTCTTCAAGGCGATCGAACGTAAATTCACGAGCCTCCAGGCGACCGATAATAAAACGGAAGATATCGTCAGGCGCAGCCGTGATGCGAAGGCCGTTGATCGCCAGGAAGGTGTAGGTGACGGCAAAGGCCGTGCGCTTGTTTCCGTCCACGAAGGGGTGGTTCTGCGCCATGCTCTCCCAAAGCGCGGCAGCCTGTGCAATTTCATCCTCATAGTAGCCGGTCTGCGGACGAAAAAGAGCCGCTTCCAGCAACCCCATATCCCGTATGCCGTCGCTACCGCCATAGCGGGAGATCTGATCGGCGTGGATGCTGAGAACCTCGATGAGGGTCAGATGATCTGTCATGCCCGTCATCATGCCCGTCATTCAGCCAGCTTCTTGTAAAGGGAGGCATAGCTGTCATGGCTGGCCTGGTAAGCGGTCATGACATGGGGGCGGGGCCGAGCCTGTTTACGCTTCTCAATCAGGTCTTCGAGCGCTTCCCCAACAAGAGCCTGGAGCTGCCGCCCTTCGCTTTCGGCGATATCGCGTACGGTGGCCAATACCTCGGCATCCACCTGGGTTGCGAACTTCTCTCGGGTCTTGCCGGTCATAACGATCCTCCCATTTCCAGGCCCGCTCGATTGCGGGGCGTCATTGTGTATCATGATATATCATGAAACGTCAAGTTACCGCTGGCAAAGAGGCTTGCGGAAAAGGAGGGATAGTCAGTGGCAACCCCCTAAGGGGAGGGCTCTTTACGTGCCCGATCAAAACCCGGTCAAGAAAGGGTGGGGCGATAAGCGTATGTTTTCGGATTGCTTTTTCTGATCATGCTTTTGATGTGCGATGAGTGACCAAAAATGGATCAAGAACCGTTTTGCCCATCTGAAAACCCCCTTTTACGGGTCCTGAGCCTTAAAGCAATAAGGCCTTCTCTCAGTTGCGGCCTGCGGTGAATAACGCCGCTATTCACCGCAAAATTTGCGATGAAAAGTTTGCGCCTGCGGCGATTAGGAGGCATAATCACCGTAGGAGGTGCGGCGAATATGCTCTTTATTCACGAGAATCCAGATTGGCCAGAGTTAACCTGGGACAGCAATGAACTGTCATCTGGACTTGCTGCGTTGCGCTATCGTGAAGGGCAACTGGTAGGCCGAATGCAGGGCCTTGGCTTTGACCTCAGACAGGAAGCGAGCCTCAAGGCGTTGACCGATGATGTGGTCAAATCGTCAGCGATTGAAGGCGAAAACCTCAATCCTGACGAGGTCCGATCGTCAATCGCGCGCCGCCTCGGCCTCGACGTCGGAGGCCTCGTTACATCAAGCAGGGACGTGGAAGGTATCGTAGAGATGATGCTCGATGCGACCCAAAAGTTTGCAGAGCCGCTGACATACGAACGCCTGTTCGACTGGCACGCCGCCCTGTTCCCCACAGGCCGCAGCGGAATGCAGAAGATAACCGTCGGAAACTGGCGTCCAGAAGAGACTGGTGCGATGCAAGTCGTCTCTGGACCTTACGGGCGGGAGAAGGTTCATTTCGAAGCCCCCGCCGCCGAAAGGCTGCAAACCGAAATGGACAGGTTTCTGAAGTGGTTCAACACGCCCTCACCAACTGACCCGCTATTGCGAGCCGGAATCGCTCATTTCTGGTTTGTGACGATTCACCCATTTGAGGATGGGAATGGTCGGATTGCGCGCGCAATCGCGGACATGTCGCTTGCGCGCGCAGATGGGAGCCAAGAGCGATTCTACAGTATGACGGCCCAGATCGAGGATGAGCGGAAAGACTATTATGATCGGCTCGAAGCGCAGCAGCGAAACGGACTTGATATCACGCCTTGGCTAATCTGGTTTCTTGATTGCTTGGGCCGTGCCTTTGACAGAGCCGAAGAAACTTTAGAGGCGGTACTCTACAAAGCCAAGCTCTGGGATAAGGCCAAACGTCATCCTGTAAATGAGCGGCAAAGGCTCGTCATCAATCGGATGCTTGAAGATGGCTGGCAAGGCCACATGAGCACGTCCAAGTACGCCAAGCTTGCGAAGTGCTCAAATGACACCGCCTTGCGCGACATTCGCGCGCTAATCGAAACGGGCGTTCTGCTGCAGAATTCAGGCGGGGGACGAAGCACGAGCTACAGACTGGCTGGAACCGCCGAGCTTTAGCCTGAATTCACTGATGGCCTTCAGTGAAGCGCTGCTCGCTTCCTCGCGCTCGACCTTGAACGCCTGCTCCGAGAAGGAGCGACCGCTAAAAAGCGAGGTGCGAATCAGCTTTTAAAGCTCATATCTAGCCGCTAATACGCTATAATAGCCGATATAAGAAATTTTAAGGAGAGGTGACGTGAAGCAGAAAATCACCTACAGCACACGCCAGGCCGTTGGGCAGATCGGCAAGGATTTGAACGTGGCACGGCGCAAGAGGCGCCTGAGCCAAAGAGATATGGCCGCCAAAATGGGCGTGTCGATTAGCACCGTCCGACGCCTGGAAGCTGGCGACACCGGGATCTCGATTGGCGTGCTGGGCATGGCCTTCCTGGCCTTGGGCGAAATCCGACGCTTCCGGGATGTTGTCGCTCCGAACCGGGATGAGGTCGGCCTCATGAGCGACGAGCACCACTTGCCTCAAAGGGTTCGCAGGAAGAAAAGGCGACCGCCTTCTTCCAGTTCAGAGGAGGGGGAGGTGAAGCCTGGAAGCCGACCGGTGCCACCCAACAAAGAAAAGGGCGAGATTGGCATGGGGTTTTAAAGGTGGAGCTTTCATAACACTGAGAGTGTCCGATCTTTTGTGTATCTGTGATCTGGTCCATGTTTCCTGAAAGGAGCAAGGACGATGACAATTTCCAAGGACCTGCTGGACGATCTTTTGAAGGGCTGCGATCGGCCTGAGGATCTGCTTGGCGATGCCGGGCTGATGAAGGAGCTCAAGATCAAGCTGATGGAGCGGATGCTGGGCGCCGAGCTGACCGCGCATCTTGGCTATGAGGATGGCAAGGATGCGCCGGCGGAGCAGGCCAACCGGCGCAACGGATCGTCTTCCAAGGAACTGAAGGGCCAGGACGGGGCGCTGCCAATCTCCGTGCCGCGTGACCGCGACGGCAGTTTCGAGCCTGAACTGGTCAAGAAAGGTCAGACCCGGATCGATGGGATCGACGACAAGATTGTCGGCCTTTATGCCGCTGGCCTGACGGTCCGTGACATCCGTGCGCACCTTGAAGATGTCTATGGCTTGCAAGTGTCGCCCGATCTGATCAGCCGCGTTACAGATGCCGTTCTGGATGAGGTCCGCGAATGGCAGAGCCGTGCGCTGGACCGGATGTATCCTATCGTGATCTTCGATGCGCTGCGGGTGAAAATCCGGGATGCCGACAGCCGGAGGGACTATCCTGAATTTTGTGCTCTGGCGTGGTAACGGTTCTGAAAAGGAGACCACGAATGAGCATCGACAAAGACCTTTTGGACAAGCTGATGGAAGGCCGGTCAGCCGGCGATCTGT